>DNPC01000085.1 GCA_003501565.1 Planctomycetaceae bacterium
CGATCCGCTGCGGTCGACCCGCCAATCGTGTTGCTATTGGATACTAGATACACGCCTGCCCAGCCATTGCCAGCGGCTGTATTTCCACTGGCCGTCACGCCGATATAGTTTCCAACGATCGTATTGTTGTTCGAGCCTGTGTCGATTCGAATGCCATCGCCACCAAAACGGTTGATGATCAAACCGCGAATCGTTGATCCGCCACTACCCGTGTCCAGCGTCAGGCCATCAGTACTGGAGCCGGCACTTGCACCGTTTAACTCGATTAATGGTGTCCCTGAAAAGTCGGATTCGGTCGTGCCGTCGATGATGACGGTGTCGTTGATGTAGGGCAAGGCGCTGGTGAGATTGATTGTGTGAACACCACCGCCAGGAATGTTGAATTCAATCGTATCCGTACCCGAGTTGCTGTTGGCATCAGTGATGGCCCGTCGTAAGGAACCTGCCCCGCCATTGTTCGTATTTGTGACGGTGTATGTGGCCAGGATATGTTGCCAGTCGTTGTGAAACTGCTGGGAAACTGCAACTTCAGCTTCGACCAACCCAACGTGCAACTCGAGAGTCCAATCACCACCCTGATCTGAATGGCCGGTAGCATCATCACTAGCAGCCACGTCAGCGCCGGTTAGTTCACTGATCGATTGAACAAGTAGTTCGCCATTGCCACTGGCAAGATCACAACCGTAGAACAGAATGTCGGCGCTTGAAGATAGTGAGCTAGACCACTCGGACAGATTACCGGCATAACCACCTAGTGATGAAGAATTGAGTGTTGTATTTCCTAGCTGAACTTCGCCACTACTGCCGTGACTGAAGAAGTGCACCTGGTCGATATCTGAAAGCGTCGACAGAATTCCTGTTACTTGTTCAACACCATCTCGCTCGCCATCCAACATAAAGATCTGCAGCGAGTCATTCGTTTCGGAAGACGCAATAATATCATCGATCAATGAATGATAGTCAGGAACTGATTCGTCGACGAAAATGACTGTCCTGGGCAGCACGTTGTCAGAGGATTCGTGGTCCTCGGAGGTGTGCGGAGACTCTGATTCTTCACTTTGCTTGTCTTCGGTGGGACACAAATCGCCCATCGGGCACTCTTGGAGATTCGGCAGGTCCGCGATAGTCTCCGGTGTCACGCTTGCAAAATCTATTAGCGGCAATGCGCTGTAAAGAATGCGTGCTTCCAACGCTGTCGCGTCGATCAACGTTGTGTTATTAGGCGTCGCAGTGCGGGCGTCGCCCCTGCTCGGTACCACAGACGTACTAAGCGATCGTTGACGCAAGTAGTCCTTGAAGAAATTAAACATCGATGTGCCCCAAATTTTTGTTTCCTACATTCGTCCTGCAGCCATGTGGCATGTCCTCACTCCCGAGGGAATGTGCCCTGAGGACAACGATGCCTGTGCTAAACGCGACCCAGGAAGCAGGTGCAGCCATCGCAAAAAACCTACGGCCTTTCACGAACGAGCTGCTCTTGTTCGTGTTCCTGCCTTGCTCGGGTCCTGCTTCGGCTTTAGCTGCGGCTAGCCGCATGGGCCCCCTAGAGTATGGGGGCTGGTCATAGCGAATGCGGCGTATTTTCCCCGTTAATCGGGGATGTCGTTTCGCAAAGGAGGGGGGATATTCAGGTTGTGCCAAACACCCCATCCGGCTGGGTTCGCGAGCTCTGTATGCACTGCAGTGATAATTCTGATTAAGCAGCCAAAGCCACCATCTCTGGATGCGCTAGGTCTTTCTTGGCACAGTTTTCAACCGTGCAATTTGTATTTGGCGGTTTTGTGGGAATCCGAACGCAGCCAGGTGTTCTAGACCGTACAACCCCTACGCACAAACCACCACACAGGGGAATAAGCAATTTGCGGCCAGTCGGCGTAGGACAGCAGCGAAACGATCAGCATATCTTTCCTTGACGAGTTCACATTCTCGCTTCTGATAAAAATGCCCCCCGTTTGCGGACAGATTCAAAATGAACGTGAATACGATTCGGAAGCGAAATTTTGATCAGGCATTCGTAAGTATTACGGGCAGGACTATGAATCGACTTGACGTGCTTGACTCCAAGCGACGCCTGGGGCGAGTTTGCTTTCCAATCGAGATTGGGCCCCGCTTCAGTTTTGCCGGCGCACTTGTAGCAACGTTGTGTGTAGGCCTGTTGAATTTGGCTGCTAGCCTCAACAGCCCGCTGTTGGCCAACGATAATTCACCGACAATGGGTGACGACGTTGTGTTAATCGAAGGGTACAGTCAGCCGAATCGTCTTTCTGAAGTAGCCGCAGCTACTGCTGGGATCCTGGCCGCCCGCACCTTGTCGCCAGGTATCGAAGTCAAACGCGGTGAGTGCGTTGCCAAGATTGATAGTCGAACGTTCGATAAGAGCGTTGAGGTAGCGAGGCGACGCGTGGATTCGAAAGGAAGTCTGAAAGCCGCCCAGGCGGAAACTCGCGCGGCAGAGCTCCGTGTCGCGATCTTGCGAGAACTCGCAAAGCAAAAATCTGCGTCGCCTGAAGAGCTGTTTCGAGCTGAATTGGAAATTGAACAAGCACAAGCACGCGTGATTGCCGCGCGAGAACAAAATTTGATCTATACGGCCGAGTATGAAAAGCTGTTGGCTCAATCAGAGGACTTTTGCATCAAGGCACCGTTTGATGGTGTAATCGTTGAGTACGTTAAGCAGGCTGGTGAATGGATTGGGCCAACCGATCCCCATGTTTGCACAATCGCCGAACTCGATAGGCTGCGCGTCGATTTTCTCGTTCCGGCACCACTCGCCAAACCACTGAAATCTGGTGCAACGATAGCAGTCCGATTTACCGAGACGGATGAACTCGCCGAAAGCAAGATTACTTACATAGCTCCGTACGCAAATGCTGAAACCAATACAGTGGAAGTCCACGTCATTGTCAACAACACTTCCCGGCATTGGGATTCTGGGACGCGGTGTCAGCTGGAGATACCGAGCACGGGTTATTCGAAGGAACAAATGGTCGCGGCTGAGATTGACGCACCGTCCGTAACGCCGGGGGCGTCATTGTAAAGAGCTAAGGCCCTTGGTTGGTTCCTTCTTCGCTTCGCTATTGCTTAATGGTATTGCAATTCTACGGCCCCTACGCTTCCATGCATACTTCTTCAGCTACTTCGGGCGCATCGCCTTCAGTTTCAGCTTCAGCTGACTTGGAACATCGGCGTCCGAGCAGTTTCGCGAACTCACTGACAAACCGCCTGGGTGTGAGCGCGATTGTCGTTTCGCGGTGGACAGGCGAAGAACAGTGGCAAGTGGTACTTGCTTCCGAGAGCTTGACTAACAAAACTTCTGCACAATTGATCGACAGTGCCGAGGTAGCTTGGCGGACTGGCACGCCGATCACAAATCTTGCTTCTGGACAGAAGACTGTTTTGCATTCTCGTCCGCTGCCACGACTCGACGGACACATTCTGACGGTAGCAAGTGAGGCTGCGAATAGTCAGACGGTGGATGAATCGGTCTATCAACTTGCAGCGGCTGAGTCGAGCGTTGTTGTACTAGAAGAATGTTTGTGGGAACTACGTGCGGCGACAAAAAGAGATGGTAAAGAGGAAAGCGAACGCGTTGAACCACCAGGACAATCCGCACCCGAAAGTAAGCCATCTGTATTCAAGTGCACGCGTGGACTACTGCGAGCGAACTGGCGTCAAAAGTTATGTGTGGTTTTGGTTGTGATCGGCTTATGCTGCTTGCCCTGGCCTCACGCAATCCGCTGCAGCGCCGTGGTTGAGCCGGCTTCGCGTCGTTTCGTCAATGTTCCGTTCGATTCAAGGCTGAAATCGGTCATGGTCGCACCTGGAGATACCGTTGAACGCGGCCAATTGCTCGCACGACTGGACGGCAGTCAACTTCGCAATGAAGTCGCCGCACTAAATGCTGAGCATCAGCAAGCTCAGCAAAGGTACCGGGCGGCACTTTATCAACGCGACGCAGCGAAATGTGAGGTCGAGCGGCTCGAGGTCCAGCGGCTTGAAAATGAGATTCAACGTGTAGAACGCAATCGATCGCAACTAGAAATCCGAGCTCCCATCTCTGGAGTCGTCGCAAAGGGAGATCTGGAAGGAATTCAAGGAGCCGCTTTAACCGTCGGTCAGGAACTTTACGAGATCGCCCCGCTTGACGTGATGGTAATTGAAGTGGAAGTTCCTGAATCGGAGGTCTTGTTCGCACAGGAAAACCAACATGTTGCGTTCTATTTGGATGCAATCGACAGGCGGATCGAGTCGACAATAACACGTGTTCACCCAAGGAACGAACTACGCGATACAGCTAGTGTGTTCGTAGCCGACGTTGTTACGGACAATCGAGACGGCGCGATGCGACCAGGAATGCACGGCACGGCCCGGGTGTATGTCGGATACCGAACTCTTGCGTGGATATGGCTTCGTAAACCGATCCGCACACTGCGATCGGCGTTGGGAGTGTCACTCGGATGGTAGCGGCTCAAGCGGCAACACTACGGGAGCCTGGCGACGCGCCGCGATTGCGTCTCGAGCCAGCAAGCAGTGTTACTCTGCACGCTCCTAGAAAAACAGGCGATCCGTGGATCATCCAAGAATCGTCCCGCAACAAGTACTACCGAGTTGGGGCCGACGAAGCGTCTTTCCTGGGCGAGTTGATCGTACGCGACGGTGACGTGGAGTTCGCATCGCGTTCAACGAAGCTATCTCGCTCGCAACTGGAAGCACTCTGCGGATGGCTTATCGCCCACGAACTGGTTGTTGTCGACGAATCAACCGAGTTGACGGTTCAAGCGGCCAAGACCGCGGCTAGCAGTGGAACTGGTAGGTTAAGTTGGGGTAGCCTGTACTTTGCACGCGTTCCCATCGGTAACCCAGATCCGATCCTTGAAAGGTGCAAGGATTGGACCGACGGACTATTTAGTAAGTCCGCAGAGCTGACGAAGGGCGTGCTGATTCTAGTTGGAATGGCTGTTGTAGTCAGTGGATGGAGCGACTTTGTCTCCGACAGTACGCGACTCGTCACCGCGAGCCGGGGGCTGAGCTTTCTAGCTGCATGGAGTCTGCTTAAGTTCGTCCATGAACTATCACATGCACTCGCATGCAAACTATACGGTGGACATGTACCGCAGTGGGGTGCTGCGTTTATCCTGTTGATGCCGATTGCCTATGTCGACGTTTCCAGCGGCTGGCTATTTGATTCTCGGTGGAGGCGTTTCCACGTAACGCTGGCTGGCGTCGTGAGCGAGTGCGTGCTTGCAGCAACGGCTGCATTTGTCTGGTCACAAACAACGACACCTTGGTTGCAACTGTTTTGCGTTGACATCATCGTGTTGGCGGTGATCGGTTCGTTGTTTTTCAACGCCAATCCGTTGCTTAAGTTTGACGGATATTTTGCGCTGGCCGACCTAACCGGCATTGATAACCTGTATGAAATCTCAGCCGGCTACGCACGTTACTGGGGGCGACGATATTTGTTGGGGCTAGCTGAGGAGGCTCCATCATTACCGGGGCAACATGCTGGCTGGATTCGAATCTATGCACTTGCGACCGCTGCATATCGTGCATTTGCAATTTGGGGTCTGATTCTGGCTGCAACCTACTTGCTAGGCGGATGGGGAATCGTGGTTGCAGCTATTGGTGTGGTCCTTTTCGTCGGGCTACCCGCAATGCGCTTGGTGACTCTGCTCCGCGAAGCGCATCGATGCGGACGTTTTTCTTGGGCAGGGGCGTTTTATCGAATCTCAACATTGACCGTCTTAGGATGTATGTTGTTGTTCGTAATCCCAGCAACGGGATCGCGATCGGCTCCGGGCGTTGTGCAGTTCGACCCTCCCATAGTCCTTCGCGCGCCGAGCGATGGGTTCGTTCGTCGTGTGCTGGTGCGTGACGGTGAAGATGTCGAAGCAGGACAACTGTTGATGGTCATGAAAAGCGATGCACTGCAGAGCGAAGTTGAGCGGCTGAGGATTGAGCTGGCTAGGGCCGAACAGATCGAGCGAACGGCGCATTTATCCAAAGATACCTTTCAGCTTGGTCATGCCCGAGCGGAGCTACGATCCTTAAAGGAGCAACTCGACGACGCAAACGATCGTATCGAAGCGCTCAAGGTGCGCGCCCCACAGGGCGGTACGGTCGTAGCGCGTCGGCTCCAGGAGGCTGAAGGATCCTTTCGTAAAGAAGGAGATGAGCTCCTGTTGCTGGGCACATCAAAAAGCAAACGCATTTGTTTGTCGGTCACACCGAGCCAAGCGAGTGACTTCGGGCGGCTAGGCGATCGAGGCGTGCCGATCGACGTTGCCGGCTGTTCTCGGCTCAATGCGGCGGTCCAGCGTATCGAAATGCGCGCATCTGTTCAGCCCGCTGATGCATCTTTAACGGCTCAATACGATGGACCTCTTCCGGCAATCCTTCAGGACGACGGCACAGCCAAATTGCCCCAACCCCACGTCAAGGTTTATCTAAGTCTGACCGAGTCACAAAGCCGCAACCTGCGTTGTGGCCAACGCTGCTACGCCTACATGCCCAGAAGCCACGTTAGCATCTTGGGTAACTTCTTCGACGACCTTCGCACATATATTCCTTTGTAGAGAGCTCACTGCGGAGCCAGGCTGCGGCTCAACACTGAGGCCTCGATCGCTCTTGCAAGTATTTGCTAGCAAACGGCGTTAGGAATAGGAGGTTTAGGCGATTCTTCACCCCCGGGGACCGACAATATGCCCCTCCCGGCGAGGTATTTGCGAGGCTGAAGGCGGCAGGGTGACGATCCCCCTGCAGAGAGAATTCGCTTTCCCCATTGAAGCTAGTCTTGATGGCACTGGACGGGCAAAGAAAACCAAAAAATAGCAGTCAATTGCTGTGGCGATGCATCGCCTTGTGTATCAGCATATCTGCGTCATGCGTGTGTGGATTGGCACAGGATGGACGGCAACGTCAGGTTGCAAACCTGGTGCGTCAATCGACCATGCTGGGTGACGATCTGCCTACCGTTCCGGCGTGGTATCACCAAACGCCGCAGCGGTCCGCGGCGGCTGGCAAGGGTAGCGCAAGACTCTCATTTACGACCAGCCAGAATCAGACGAAGCGAAATGCTGTTCCAGCAGTTGCGGACCAAACCGCATTCTGGTGGCAGCCAATCGTAGCTCAGTCACTCAGGCCCGAAAGCAATCCGTCGGCAGTGGATGTGATCGGGCTGATGCAAGCCGCCGTTCAAAACTCGTGCCGCGTGGTCGCAGTTGAGCAGACGCAGTGGATCAGAGCACAGGATGCCGTCGCGGCGATCGCAAACCTAGACCCGACAATTTACGCTACGACTCGATTTGACGATACGAGTGACCCAGTAGGTGATTTGCTCACCACCGGGGGCCCCGATCGACTGGTGCAGCGACGGTGGGCAATGGATGCAGGCCTGCGAGGAACCACCGGCAGCGGTGCAACCTATTCACTCGGCCAGCAGCTTGGGCACCTCAACAACAATTCAACGTTCATCAACCCTAATGATCAGGGCACCGCGAGATTGGGAGCAGCAATTAACCAACCGCTGCTTCGAAATCGACGCATCGACGCGAATCGCAGTTTGATTGTTACGACTCGGCTGGAGACCGATGCTGCGCGGGCCCAGTACTTGGCAACAGTTTCCGAGCAGCTCGGTCGGATCGGTGACATCTACTGGAAACTGTATTTTGCTAGGGCGACGCTCGTTCAGCGGCAGCGACACTTGGATCGAGGACGCAACGTTGCGATGAGATTGGAGGCCCGTAGAGCGTTGGATTCGGCGCAAAGTCAAATACTGAGAGCCCGAGCAGCTGTCGCCTCGCGTGAGGCCACATTGGCAAGAACGGAAGCAAAAATCCGAAATCTGGAAAATGAACTCCGCACCTTAATCAACCTGCCAGGGCTGAGTGATCGACCCAACGGTGAGATAATTCCGGTTCAATCAGTTACTCGTGCAGTACCGAACCTGAACGTAGAATTGGAAGTAGCCAGAGCTTTGGCAACTCGGCCTGAGCTGATGGAACTGGGCAAGCAGATTTCAATGGCAACAGTGCAATTGGAACTAGCCCGGAATCGGTTACAGCCAGAACTCAATTTGATCCTGGAAGGCTACTTGGCAGGTTTGGAAGGTGGCAGCAACGTTCCAGGGGCGTGGGCCGAGCAGTTTTCGGAAGGTCGGCCAAGTTATGCGGGCGGTTTCGAATTTGAAGCTCCGTACCGGAATCGGGCCGCCCAAGCGGCGGTGCGACAGCAACAGTTCGTCTTGGTCCGTTTGCAAAACCTGCTGGCCGAACGTCGCGCGAACATCCGTGCGGAAGTCGAGAACGCGGTACGCGTCCTAGAGGCGAGTGGGATCGAGGCTCGAGGCCGAAAACGTTCGCTTGCATCGACAGGTGAGGAGCTCGAGTACCAGCAGCTTCGCTGGGAGAAACTCAAGGGCGACGAGAGACTGGCTCAATTCCAGCTCGACGAATTGCTAGGCACGCAAGATCGATTGTTTCAAGAAGAGCAGTCGTTGCTCCAGGCCCTAACCGACCTTAATCGGTCCATCATCGACGTCCAGGTCGCCACGGGCGCTCTTGTGCAGCTTGCCCGGTGACATTTGGGAAGATGCGGATTTACAAAGGGCAGCATCGTCCCAGTGGCCATCGGCTCAACTATCCGGGCCGATGACGATTCTGAAGCGCTGTGTTGGCCGCCAGCATTTCCGACGATGTTTGAATGGAGAATTCGTTTAGCACTTCTCGGATCGGGACCGCGCCGAGACTCTCGACAGCTGCAAGCGCTTCGACGTGTTTGACTCGGACATCGATATGTCGACCATATTTTTCTCTAGCTGCGTCGAGTTTCCGGATGTCCTGCCAGCCTTGAACGACCGCCGTGTCAAGATTGATCGGGCCACAAATCCATTTGCCGAACCTTCCGCTAGCGACGATATCATCGCCCAACGGATCAACAAATTTTGAAGCTTGGATACGGGTGGATGATACTACAAAGAATTTGTTGATGGCGGCCACGTTGTTCAGCATCTGTCCGCCAGCAAACGCACTAGGCCAGAATACAATTTCAGCACCTTTCTCGCTCAGGCGTTTCCAGTTGTCGTGCCAGTTAACGTCGAAACAAATTTGAATCCCAATACGGCCGAAGTCTAGGTCGAACACAGGTGGGTCGAGGGGACCGGGGGCAATCCCTGCCGCGATTTCTGATTCGGTTGGATTGATTTTTTGATACTGGCCTACGTATTGGCCGGCGCGATCGATGACGACGGCGGCGTTGTAGTAGCGGCCGCCAACGCGGGTGTGGATGGGGCAAATCAGATTGACTTGATGCTCAGCGGCGAATTTGGAAAACGCACGGGAAAACTTGCCCAGGGGAGCTTCGCTGGATTCCGTGACGGGAGGACGCTCTGCGGACAGATTGGCGACGTGAAAACACTCTGGTAGGCAAATGATGTCCGGATGCATGGGGAGCGTTTCGGCCATCCGTTTCAGCATTCTGTTGCACATCTGCGACATCGAAGCGGCGGTCAATCCGTCTTGGCAGACACTTGCAACCCAGACTTCCCGCCTACGACGCTTGGAAGCTGCCAAGTGTTCTTGGTCTGTCCCGGCAGTCACATTGCCTGTGCCAGCTACCCCCGACGCGCCCGCCACCCCCGACGCGCTAGCCATTACGAACTTTCGCCGCGATGTGCTTTTTCGCTGCCCGCTGAATACCATTTGTTACGTTCCTATCGGTTTGGCCCGAGTGTCACCAGTATCAACGGGAATCATCGATGCGGCGCACAGTATCCAATGACACCGTACCTGCCATCATGCTGTCAGGTGCTACAAGTTGCTATGCTGATCTTGTGGTAACAAGCTACGAACTGCCGTTGCAAGTTCCTGGCCTCGGAGGTTTCGAAAGCGAACGATACCGCGTTGATCCAAAACATAAGTTGATGGCCAGCCTAGTACGTTCCAGCGATTGGAGATTTGCTTTTCCTTCCCCTCCCACCATACTCGCCACGTTATTGTGCCGGATTGTAGAGACTCATGAACGGTGTCAATGGTTTCGTCTCCCTGGACTCCGACAAAAGCGAACGCTTCGTCGGATAGCTCATCGATCAATCGGCGATTGTCAGGATACATTTCCTCGCACGGGCCACAGCCTTTGAATGAAAACATCACAACCACCACCTTGCCGCGAAAGTCATCAAGACTCATCGGTTTGCCGGTAGCATCATCTCCGTCGATTGGTGGCGTGAGTTGCCCGATCGAGTGATTCAGTTCAAACTGCACGGCTGACAAACGATCTACGACCAGCGATCGAGTTGTTTTCAAGACCTCGTCGCGCTCACCTCTTTCAACTTCGATGATTCCCGGAGGTCGAACTCCGACACGGGGTGGTACAAGTTCGTCCGCATGATCTCTCCGGATCTGCTGGATGATTGAGGACGCTTCTGTGCGATTGGCAGCGATGTCAACAGAATTCAATTCGACTAATAGCTTCTTCAGGTGTTCCACCCGTGCATCGTTCTTTGGATCGGTCTGATCGAGTACGTCTAGTTGCGACTGACACATCGCTGGCAGGTTGGCTTCTAATGCAAGATGTTTAGCAAGTTCGAACAACGCATTGACTCGAACGTACTCGAGTCCCGTCGAATCGATCAGTTTGCGAGTAAATGCCTCGGCTTCGGGGATCCTGGCGCCCGAGAAAAGATAGTTGAGTATCGTGTCGATGTTCGAATAATCATGATAGTGGCGACCGAGGATTTCCAGTGCGGCTATCTTTCCCTTGCTTACAGGATACCCGGGCTCACCTACGCTAGCGCCTGCTAGCACCAAGTGGTATAAGCAGCTGAATCCGACCTTGGTGCCACGCGATTCTTGCTCGAGTTTCAAGAAGTCGTCCACCATAGTGTTCATCGGGTGGTGCTTCAGAAAACGCGAAAGTCCATCGACGTCTTCCCCACTGGAGCTTAGTGCGAAGAAGCGTTCTTGCAGTGCCTTGTAACGCTTAACCAGCTCTTCGAAACGGTCACTGGCATCGTTAGCACTTGGTGGTGATGCTTGTGGTCGCGTTTCCTGTCCAAGGCATGGCTCAAAGATAAATACACTCAGTAACACGAAAAGTAGAGGTTTCATTGTCGTGCCTTTGGAGAACGATGAATGCTGCTAACTACCAGCCAAGCTAATGGCTGATGGTTCCATGTCGAGGTTTGTAGCATCGAGTCTATCGTATCTTGATTTCACACCCGCTAAGCCGCTTTTTGAGTTTTTCATGGCTTTCGACGGCAATCTGGCCATCAACAACGAGCCGCCTAAGGCCAGGTAGCTCGGCTAGCTCGTTAACGCCCATCGCATTGCACTGAGACGCATCGACAGCTAGAGAATGCAGCTGCGTAAGTTCTACCAGCGAATCGAGTCCCTTCGCAGTTACCAAGGTCCCTCGAAGATCAAGAATTTCGATGTGTTTATTCTTCCGTAAGATTTCGCCTAAGGCATCATCATCAAGCTGACCGGTAAGTTCCCCCTGGAATTGGGCGTAGAATTCGCCGTCTGCCAAGAGGCCTTCCATCGAGGAATCTGCATTCCCGTTGAGCAAAAAAACGATGTCATCCCTTGCAGCGACGGCCACGTTGTATTCATCGATTAAGCTCTCAATCTTGGCCTTCCGAGCCTCCCTTAGACGCTGCCGAACTAGCTGAGCACCAACAATCGACAACAAGACGCCGATTAATCCGGATACGAACAGGAACTGCCGCAATGAGAACTGTAGTTTTGGGCTCATCGTTAGATGTCCTATAACTGCAAGGTGCGACGAAATGGAGTGCCTTAAAGCAATCGGCAGGTAGTTGAACGGTTAGATGCACTCATGGTCGCAGCTGGAACATTGTGCGGCGGCGATTCCTTGTCGCCTTTGGGGGATGTCTGCTGTTCTGCCAGGTTTAGCGATCATTCCGGTATCCTCATGCGCATTTCCAGAAGGTGCGCGGCAAACCCAGCTTTTTCATACGCTCTCACCGCCGCGGCATTTTCTGGGTAGACCGTCAACCGCGTTTCCAACAGTCCCATGCTTTTTGCCCACGACACTAGGTGACGAAGGATCGCTTGATTTACCCCTTTGCCGCGAAATTCCGGTTCCACAAACATACAACCAAAGTGGGCATGGAATGACGGCTCAGTGTAGTGACGCGACGCTTTCTTCACCGCGAATCCACAGCCGACGAGTACGCTGTCTGCTTTGGCTGTTTTCACCCCGGCCGTTTTTGCTTTAGCTTTTTCTGTCCTGGCAATCTCCGCTACAGCCACTTCAGCATCCGGCGAATCCATCAGCGATTCAAAATCGTGATAGGCAATCGGATCGGGAAGTAGGGTTGGGTCAAAGGGACGTTCGGCGGCGACGATCCCTTGCTCAAACCTGCGAAGCGTCGGCAGCTCCGAAAGCCTGGCCGTTCGCGCTGTGACTTGCATCAATGTGATTCTCCCAAAAAGCGGACATCCTGTTAGGATACTGCATTTGGCGATCGTCGAGCATACTCGGCGTTATAGCAGCGTTCGCTCGCTTTAGCGAATGCCCCAAGCGTGAGGCCACATCAAAAGATTTGGCCGGCGAACGTTGGTGACTGTTGGCCACAGACTGGGACACTGTTACGCCGTGGTCGTTTTGCGGTAATGACTCACACGAGACATTGACGACATGGAATATGCAATCAAAGCAAAACCGGCAGATTTCCTTGCGCCGAGTGAAGTAGTCGACTCGAATCACCCGGAAATTGTTGCACAAGCCGGTGCACTTAAGACTCCGGACCCCATCGAGACGGCTCGACTGTCGTTTGAATTCGTTCGCGATTCGGTGCGACACAGTTCGGATTGCAAGCTCAACCCAGTTACTTGTCGCGCATCGGATGTGTTAAAGGAGCGGGTTGGTTATTGCTATGCGAAAAGCCACATGCTGGCAGCGTTGCTTAGGGCGAACAACATTCCTGCTGGGCTGTGCTATCAGCGCATCGCCATGAACGCGGAAGCCACCGCGTTCTGCCTGCATGGACTTAACGCTGTGTTTCTGCCCGAGTTCGGATGGTATCGCATCGACCCGCGTGGCAACCGGGATGGCATCAACGCGCAATTTGATCCGCCAAATGAGAAACTCGCTTTTGAGCTAACGAACTCACACGAGTACGATGTGCCCGGTATTTTTGATGTTCCGTTACCTGCCGTTGTTCAATGCTTGGTTGCGAACCAGGACTGGGAGGACGCATATGCAAATCTCCCAGACCTTCCCGGTCGGACAGTCGACGAATAGATGGGCGGCTAGCTCATGAGCATTGTCTGGTTAGGCATCGTAATCAGGGCCGTCCAAATCGGTTGCCAGCAGCTCGATGTTCGTGTCTTCAGAAAATAGGCGGACCAAGTCGCGGTGCAAACGTCCGGACCGCTCGCCAGTCGGCAGCCAGCGTAGTTTACGCCAGCTCCAGACGTTTTCAGATGTTGCGCCGCTGCACAAGTAATAGTCGATCAAGTCACTGCCTTCACGTTCATAGCTGTAGATGCAAACGCCAAATGCAAAGGGGGCCCCTTTGATCTCAACCCACCAGCCCCAATCCTCGCAGCAGGAAAATGGAACCGAGTAGCCTGCCGCGGATAGTCCTTTTTCCAAGTACTCAGCCAACGCCTTGCCGTAGGTTCCCTCGTTAACAGTTTCTTCTTTCTCACCGGCAAGTCTCGGGAACATTGGGGAACGGACGTGAATGAACGGAGGCATCGTAACTTCTTCTCTTAGTCGCAACTAGCTGTGTGATCACTAGGACCGCCTCAAAGTCTTCCAGCGCGATTGTTTCACCGCGCGATCGCAACGCTCTCATCATCGGCAAACCGAGCTGATCAGTTTTGCTCGCGCGATTTGAGACGTCGCTATCTAAACGAGTCCCCGCACTTTCTGGTCACTAGCGAGTCTGTCGTTGGAGGCAGCAAAAGTCTTCAGATAATTTTTCAAGGAGGTCTAGTCCTAAATTCGCAGGTACACATAGCGGACCGATTACGGTCGCGTCATTCGGAACACGATTCTTGGAGAAATTGATGAAACCGCATCGTGAAAAGGAAGTTAGGCCTCATCGTCGCTCACCAGCGTATCACCCGCAAGTATCGCGTGGACCTAGCTTCTATTTACTTCTGTTGGCAACGTTTTTGATTGCGCTGTTCTCTACTGCGTATGTGACTGAAATGATGTCATTCTCGGTCCACCTCTATACAAGCACCCCGCTCTACTTTTTTTGTGCGATGTGCGTTCACGATGCCGTACATAAGGCGGCCCATAAGAGCAGAATACTGAATGTTGCTACCGGTTGGATAGGCTCGTTGTTGCTCGGCATGACCTACCCAATCATCCGGCGATCCCACCTAAAGCACCATACATCTGCTGGGCACGAAGATGACCACGAGGCATTTATATATTCCCATAATTGGACAATCCCCATTCGGATTTTGGTTACAAATTGGCGATGTTACGGCGTGTATGGAGACTTGCAGCCCATCGAAAAATGGCAGGCAGCT
>DNPC01000344.1:0-911 GCA_003501565.1 Planctomycetaceae bacterium
GTGACAGTCCAGGCAATGCTGCCCGAGAAACTTGCTGATCGGCAGCGACGGGCGTGCGAGATCGTGAGCCGCACGTTCGTCATCGATCGATTCGTTCGGCCGCCCCTTTTCATCAGCCAGAGTTATTCCCACCGAGACGATGGCCGCGATCGTGAGCAAAACGTCAGGAAATCCGAGTAGGCGAAACACGAAACCCATTGAATTGCCCTCAGATTGATCAGATTCGACATCCATATCCCTATAGTTCGCGCCAGCACGGATCCTGCCGCCCGTTTTCTAAATTTCGACAGAGGGTGTGGCGGACAGTCCAACGAACTACCGCAAACAAAATCTGGTAGCGAGTCAGGATTAGTTGGCGTGAGTCGAAGTCAAAGGCTGCGTCGTAGTCCAGGACTCGTTCGTCTACCAAACGACTACCCAAGTTGACTGAGCGCGAATGAAATCGCACGAAATGAGTGATGACGAATGAAATGTCGGCGGGTCACGAGAAAGACTGGGGAAGGCTTGAGTCTGCCACTGCCAAAGAAATCGCACTGGAATGGCAGAAGAGACATCCGAACCAAAGCACGAAGAAAGCACAGCCCCGAAACCGACAGAAGCGGCCGAAGTGAAAGGCCAGTTTCTGACTTCATTCAAGAGAACGTTAGTAGTGCCACTGCTTCAGATTGTGATCAGGTCTACCTAACCTCTCCGAATAGGACTCGAACCGTGAGCTAACAGAATTCGCTCAAGCGAAGGCGGAGGATCACTCCCGCACTACTCCGTCTTCATTTTGATGGTCGCAATCATTGGACTTATGACGAATCGCTGATTTCAGTTGATCGCCGTAACCTGTTTGACGAGAATGTGTTGTCGTCAAACGCCTCTGTGCCACGCGTTCACTGACATCGTAGGGTTCAGCAAAAGGCTGC
>DNPC01000344.1:985-1276 GCA_003501565.1 Planctomycetaceae bacterium
GGTTCAGCAAAAGGCTGCCGATCACCTCCGTTACGTTAGTGCATGATGTGAGTTTGGCCTTCGTCACTTTCAGCCAGTGCACACCGCTCGGGCAGCCGGGTGCCGTGGATGGTTGAGAACTGATGATGAAGTGGAGTGTTTTGCCAGCTCGCGAGCAGAATAAGAACTACCCAATGGCAGCCCCCAGTATGGCCTCTGATGTCTATTGGGCTCATCCACGTGATCGCCTAACGAATCCGTGACAGATCAGTGACGGCTGACCCAACGCGGATACAATTCGGACTCACCCCG
>DNPC01000344.1:1380-4751 GCA_003501565.1 Planctomycetaceae bacterium
CAGCAAGTCGAATTTCAGTCAGCATTTACAACGCTAACCCAACGCTAACCCAACACACAACGAATACCTTCGAGTCCTACCGGGGGAGCTTGGAAAAACCGGATCACAATCCGAACCGTTAACCCTCAGTCGCAAGTTGTTTTGCGGCTGAGGGTTTTGTCGTTGAGGTCCGAGCAGATAGCAAATTGGTTCGGGTCGCAAGTCAGCTCAAGGTCCGAACGCTCATCCGAACCGCGGATTTCCAGGTATCCAAGACTTAACCGTCTTGTCCCACTGAGGAATCGTGTGCGGTCCGGCAGTGTGAGAACGCTAGAACCGCACATCGATGAAGCGCCATCAGTGCACAAGACCGATGCGATCTCCCGGCAACTCAAAAATGCGCCGATCCATGCAACCGAAGCTGTTCTTATAGTAAGCGAGCTGATATCGGTCGCGGCAGGACTGCGACTTGCTCGTGATTCGTCCTTGATATGCTGTCGGTAGCTGACGATTTCCTTCCGACAAGCGACGGTCCGGAGATTCAAGAACATTGCCTTGCCAGGTACGCTCAGGGGAAATCGGAAAAAACAAGCGGCAGGATCCTGGCTGGCGCAAACTATAGCAGTATGGATGTTGAATCTGACCAATTTGAGTCTCCCACTCCCATTTCCGAAGCTGATTTTGTGCGGCTTTTTGCTCGCCACGAGCTGGCGTTGCGGAACTATGCGCGTCTGATCCTGCCTGACTGGAGCAGCGTGGATGATGTGCTGCAGGACGCCAGCATCACGATGTGGGAAAGCCGGCAGCGGCTTCGAGACGAAAGTGGCTTTCTGCCTTGGGGAAAGGTCATCGTTCGTCACAAGTGCTTCAACGCGATCGCGAAGATGCGTCGCGACCGACTGGTCCTCGACAAGGACGTGCTCGAACTGATTGCTCGCGAAGAAGAAGCCGAGGCCGCGTCTGAAGACCTGGTCCGCATTCAGCACTCTCTGGCGGAGTGTCTCGGCGAACTCACTCCTGAGCGTCGTCAACTGGTTCTGTCGCCCTATCGCGGGGCTGGCGAAGTGAAATCACTCGCCGAGCAATCCGGTAAAACGCCTAACTCGCTCTACAAAATCATCGGTCGACTTCGTGCAAAACTGTCGCAGTGCGTCGAAGAGAAATTGAGGCTGGAGCTGCCATGACCGCAGAAGATATGAAGCCGGAAGGCCGCATTGATCGGTACCTGCTTGGACAGGCGACGGCGGAAGACGTCGAAGTCCTGAACGAGTTGCTCGCGAAAGATGAGGAACTGCGGAAGCTCTATCGATTCCGAATTGCGCTGGAGGGCGGCTATCGAGAGGCTGCGATACGAGGCGAGAATTCGGAGCCGATTGCGGACGTGTCGCCAGCCAAAGCTGAGACAGAGCAAGCCTCTCGAAAGAGCTTTCTCTACGGCTTTGCGGTAGCGGCAGTATCCCTGGCCGCTGTCGCCCTTTTTGCCATAACGCAATGGAGTCCTGCTGATCGCGATACACCACCATCGGGAGACTTCGCAGCATCAGGAACCCCCGTTGCGCGGTTGGTGACATCGGTCGATGCGGACTGGCGAGATATCGAACCGATGTCCGGAGAATTACTCGAAGCAGGTCGCTTTCGGCTGGATGCCGGCACTGTGGAGTTGGAGTTCAATCGCGGAGCCCGCGTGACTCTGCAGGGGCCTTCAAGTTTTGAGCTGAAGAGCACGGACCTGCTGCACGTGTCTTCCGGCAATCTGGTTGCGAGGATCCCGGAGGAAGCGATTGGCTTCACGATCACGACGGATGAGGCGGAGGTGGTCGATCTAGGCACCGAGTTTGGGCTAAGAGTTGGAGATGGCGGCCAGACGGAGGTTCATGTCATCGAGGGACTCGTCGAAGTATTTGAGCGTGAGGGTTCGAGCAAGCGGTCCGGTGAGAGTATTCGAATTGAAGAAGGACAGGCGATTCGATTGAAGGTGGGTGCAGCCCACGAATTGGGGTCGGAAAACATCCCCGTTCGCTCCAGCCGCGGCGTCCTTGGAAACAGGAACCGAAGTGATCTCGGACTCACTTTTTTGCAGGGCAATATTCGTCTGAAGGAGACGGTGTCACGGAAGGATCTGAAACGTCAGGCAACTTCGTGGATCGAAGTGATTCCAGAGAAGAGCAATGTGCTATTGGACCAGGAAATCCCAGTCACACTGATATCGGCTGGCAACTATCGATTCTTCGGCAACACCGGTTTGACCATTCCGCAGGGAGTGAAAGTTGACAGCTACCTGTTTCATTTCAGGTCGACCCAGCCAGAGCCAATCCGTGGTGTGATCAAGTTTGACCGAAAGATTGTCGGAGTCGTCTGCGAAGCGAGCCAGTTGATTGCCAGCGATTCGACCCTTGGACTACCCGGAGTGGAGTACCCGGTGGCAGCCAATCCGTATCGAGGACTTGATCCGCATGTTTCCACTGACAATTCAGAGTCGACAGAAGGTGGTGGCTGGTCGCCCGATGAAGTGACGATGTCCCAGGACATGAAGACGCTGGGACTGAGCGTCAACGTCAATCCGGTTCGAGGCGTTGACCAACTGCGGGTTCTCGTATTGAGCAAGGATTAATTATGAATACGAAATCGATAGCACGGCGGCACTTTCTGCAGGGCGGTCTTGCTCTCGGCGCGGGCCTTGCGGCCCTCTCAGCGCCGACCTTCGCCCAGACGACTGAAACAAAGACGACGCAAGTTGAACGGGAAGGTTTCTTTACGCTTGGCAAACGCAATGGTCACTGGTGGTTGCTTACCCCTGCGGGAGAGCCGTTCTTCACGATGGGGCTCAACCACATCGATCCGGCGAGCCTTCGGTACCCCGAGAACATCGACATCTGGCGCAAGAAATACGGCGGCAGCACGCTACGTTGGATTAAGGAATCAGTTGCTCCCAACTTGAAGGCGTGGGGATTCAACACGGTCGGCTGGGTTCAGGAAGTCACAGTCAAGCAGTGGCAGCATTCGCGCGCCTTTACGATCGACGAATATCGCGCGCTGGACATGCCTTATTGTCACTTGCTCCCGTTCACCGAATCGCATCAGTGGGAGCAGCACACGGTCCACTACGATTTCCGCAGTGACGACTGGAAAGAATGGGTCGACTATGTCGCGCGATCACACTGCGCTGAACTGGCCGATGAAAGAAACCTCATCGGCTATTTCTACAGCGACTGTCCGACATGGACTCACGACCGGCCAGACAACAAATGGCGCGGTCCGATCTTCGATCCCGAGCGATTGAAGACCGAAGCGGGACGAAAAGAACTCAGCGAGCTGGCGACCAGCTACTACAAGACCACCCACGACGCCATTCGTCGCTACGACAAACACCACCTGCTGCTCGGCGACCGCTA
>DNPC01000481.1 GCA_003501565.1 Planctomycetaceae bacterium
CTCGTCTGCCGATACCCTGCCGATAGCTTGCTACAATCATGGACTGATTTTTCAGTCACACCTACGCTAGCGTCTAGGGGATTCCAATGCGCGCGATCGGGATACTTTTATGCTTGTCGGCAACGGTTCTGCTTGCGGAGACGCTACTTGGCCAAGACAACGAGCCGCTGCGTGATTACAACTCGCATTGCCCGTTCGAGTCAGTCCCTCAAACGCTGGACCAATGGCAAAGCCGAGCTGCTGATCTGCGGCTTCAGCTGCGCGTTGCGACCGGCCTGCACCCCAAGATCGACCTACCTCCGGTTCAACCAGACATCTATGGGCAGGTCGATCGAGATGGCTATTCAATCCAGCGAATGGTGTTCGATAGCTTGCCAGGACTGAAGGTCACCGGCAGCCTGTACCTGCCAACGAAGACTACAGGACGCATTCCAGCCGTCTTGTGTCCCCACGGTCATTGGGACGAAGCACGATTTAGGTCTGCACCATCGGCGGAAGTAGACCGATCGCTCGCGACGGGCGCCGAACGATTCGAAAGTGGGGCACGCAATCACATTCAAGCCCGTTGTGTACAACTGGCGCGCATGGGCTGCGCAGCCTTTAGCTGGGACATGATTGGGTATTGTGACAGCCAGCAGATTTCTGACGCGCGAATCCACGGATTTCGCTCGCAGTCAAAAGAGCAAGAAGTCACTTCGGAAGGTTGGCTACTGTATAGCCCAAAGGCAGAAGGAAACCTTCAGTCGGCCATGGCACTACAAACGCTCGCGGTTAGCCGAGCCGTCGATGCGATGCTTTCTCTCGATTTCGTGGATCCCAAGCGAATCGCGATCACGGGAGCCAGTGGCGGAGGAACGCAGTCATTCATCGGTGCCGCCATCGACGATCGTATTGCCGTCGCATTCCCCGCCGTAATGGTCAGCACTTCCATGCAGGGAGGCTGTACTTGCGAAAACGCTTCACTGCTACGAATTGGCACGAACAACGCAGAATTGGCTGCCTTGATCGCTCCGCGTCCGCTGGGGATGACGGCCGCCAACGACTGGACCAAAGACATGCAGACCGATGGCTACCCTGAGATGCAGGCCATCTACGGGCTGTTCGCCGCGACGCAGAACGTCGCCCTCTACCCTGCTCTTCACTTCGGGCACAACTACAACCATGTCAGCCGCGTCCCGATGTACGCCTGGATCAATCGCCATTTTGACCTAGGTTTCGAGGAGCCGATCCTTGAAAAAGACTTCCAGTGGTCCGGCCCCGAAGACTTAAGTGTTTGGGACGACCAACATCCCAAGCCGCCTAGTGGTCTGGGTTTCGAACGTTCGCTGCTGGTGGACTGGAAAAAGCGCGTCGACGCAAAGTTCGACCGGTTGAAACAGGAATCTCCAGAAGACTACCAAACCACGCTTCGAGACGGCTGGCGAGTCATCCTTGGGCTCACCAGCAAACCAAATGTCGCCGACACGTTCGCCCCACCAAAGCCTGCTGATGGAGCTGAAACCGCCGTATCATCTGCAACTGACGCAATTACTACAGGAATCGTAATAACGATTTCGTACACCGAGCCAACAGGAGATTCTAAATCGCGACGAGTCCTGCTGGCTGAGAAGAATCAACGTTTGGTCCCCAACCCACGCGTAGCGCCATGTTATACGTACGGCTACAATCTATCGCAATTTTCACGATGGGCACGAACCGTCGGCACGCTCTTGCAGAACGACATTCCGCAGGATGGGACTGCGACCATCTCTGCGACCGGTGTCGGTGCGGCAGTCGCAGCAGCCGCAGTAGTGTGCGTGCCGGAGTTAGCAGGCAGAATTCAGTTGAAGGTCGATCCAGGCGAGTTCTCATTCGCGAACGTGGACGACATTCGCCACCCGCACTTTGTACCTGGCGCTGAAAGATACGGCGATATGAAGGGATTGCTGAGCGTGGCGAAATCAATCTGCGATGGCGAAAAATAGTTCGCCTCCGGCCTACGTACCAGATGCATAATCCTGGTTTAACGGTGGCGGTCGCCGTGCTTACACCTCACACTGCCCGCTAGCACCGGACTCGTTCGACGCGTCACCCGGCAAGGCCTTGATTTCAACGCCTTTCCAAAATGCCACGAAGCCAGCAATATTACTTGCCGCCTCCTTGGGCTCGGGGTAGTACCACGCCGCATCGGTGTTCGTTGCCCCATCGACAACAACGCTGTAGTACTGGGCCGTGCCTTTCCAGCCACACTCAGTTGTCTTCTGACTGGGCTGGAAGTGATCCTTGCGAAGCGATGCTGGCGGAAAGTAGTGATTGCCTTCGACAACTTCCGTAGAATTCGATTCTGCGATGACTTGACCGTTCCAGATTGCCTGCGGCATAGCTACAACTTTCTAAAGACTCGTAATTCGCTTCCCGAACAAACCGTTTACTCAGCTGCTGGCGAGGAAATCTCGACTAGCTGATCTTCGGCAGCCATCTTGCGGATGTCCTCAGTAATCTTCATCGAGCAGTATTTGGGACCGCACATGCTGCAAAAGTGTGCGCTCTTGAAAGTATCCTGAGGTAGCGTCTCGTCGTGGTAGCGCTGAGCTGTCTCGGGGTCGAGCGACAATCGGAATTGCTCATTCCAATCAAACTCAAACCGAGCCTTGCTAAGCGCGTCATCGCGGTCCTGGGCACCTGGACGCTTCCGAGCGACGTCTGCCGAGTGTGCTGCAATCTTGTACGCAATCACACCTTGCTTTACATCTTCGTCGTTGGGCAAGCCCAAGTGCTCTTTCGGTGTGACATAGCACAGCATGGCTGCGCCGTACATGCCAGCCATCGCCGCTCCGATGCCACTGGTAATGTGGTCATAGCCGGGCGCGATATCGGTAACCAATGGGCCGAGCACGTAGAACGGGGCGCCGTCACAGACTTCGATCTGGCGTTCTATGTTCATTTGAATTTCATGCATTGGAATGTGGCCGGGGCCTTCGACCATCACCTGCGTTCCATTGGCCTGGCCTCGCTTGGTCAATTCCCCCAGCACGTCCAGTTCCGCGAATTGAGCTTCATCGGAGGCGTCTGCGATCGAGCCAGGGCGCATGCCATCACCGAGCGACCAAGTCACATCGTATTGCCGCATGATGTCGCACAGGTCGTCGAAGGCATCGTAGAGCGGATTCTGCTTGCGATGCGCCATCATCCACTTCGCAATCAACGAACCGCCGCGACTGACGATCCCAGTTACTCGGTTGGTTGACAAGTGCAGGTGCTCTAGCTTGACACCGCAGTGCACCGTCATATAGTCAACACCCTGCTTTGCCTGATGCTCGACCATATCTAAGAAATGCTGTGCACGCATATCTTCGATGTTGCCACCCAACTCTTCGAGCATTTGGTAGATCGGCACCGTACCGATTGGAACGGGCGACGCATCGATGATCTTCTTGCGAATATTGTCAATGTCCTTGCCCGTCGATAGATCCATAACGGTATCGGCGCCATGATGCACCGCCGTGTGAAGCTTTTCAAGCTCCTCACCGACGTTGCTGGTAACGGCACTATTGCCAATATTGGCGTTAATCTTGCACTTGGCCGCAATGCCGATACACATCGGCTCAAGCTGTCCGGCTAAGTGAACAGTGTTGGCTGGAATGACCATACGTCCAGCCGCAACTTCTTGCAAAATCGTCTCGACTGGCAATTGCTCGCGCTTGGCGACAAATTCCATCTCGGGTGTGACGTTGCCAGCTCGAGCGGCTTCCAACTGTGTCGTCATTGCCAGGTTTCCTATCTGTAAGTTCTCGAATCAGGTCTCGAGAAAATTCGATCTTGATTAGAAATTCCAAAGTCAAACTGCTTAAGCCTAGTACCGCTCAACGTTTGCTGCGTCGACTTCCAGCCTAGTGAAAGTAACAAACGTGAAAGGCATCTTGGTTTCGCCAGTCGTGGGCGCAGGGTAAATCGCAACGATCGTCCCTCAAACGCCAGCATCAATTATCGAGGTTTTCGTTCGCCCGAGAAGCCCTGGGCGCGGGACCTCTGCCCTTATTTTGTGCGTTATTTTTGCCGCGAGGCTTGATCAACGGACAAGCACATCACGCTTACAGAACCGAACGAAACAGGCTCTTTGACAATTGTGACACGCCGACCTTCCTGCTTCGCCTGCACTCTAATTCGGCGGCCCGCTGCTAGCAAAAATCCCCCCAGTCCTCGATGCACAATCCAAACATGCCTCGGCTGGCCACTACTTGAATCCGCAACCTGTTCCCACCAAAACCTCGGGTCATTCACCAATGGCCTGATATTGGCCGACGCAATGCTTTCGGGCTGGTAAAGACCGCTAAGAGGATAGTCGAGATAGGATTCGAGCCCGGGAGATAGTGGCGGCTGTTGATTTCCTTCAATCAGGCTGCTTGAACACCACAATTCACCATCTGCATCTGAGTGCTCGTCGATGAACCGGCTAGCCTGCCGCCAGCCCTCTAGCCGCTGCCATGGTGACCACCTTCCAAGTCGCCACTGGGCCGGTGACCCCTGGACAACCAATAACGCAGCAATCGTACCTATCACCAGGACCACCCTGAACAAGCGCGAGCCTACCAGATCCAAACAACTCGCGGCCAACATAAGCGCTGGGAATAAACTACCAATGACATACCGGCGGTGCATCAGTGGAGCAATCCCGGAATAGGTCAGCCACCAAGCTAGGCCGATTGGCACAATCGCCAGCAGCAACCAATACCCGATCTCGCGGGCCGGCCTTGCTTGGAACGATCCCACGCATTGATCATCAGCGGATTGAGCCCAAAGATCGTGCCGCCGCCAAACGAACCGCCCGACGCCTACCACGCAGCCAGCACACAAGATCATGCCGAGAACGTGAATCTGAGGAAACAACCCCTTGACCGAACGGTAGCTTGCATCGCCCGCGAAGGCGTTCCACTGCTCTCTTGCTGACCAAGCCGGGGAAATGTTGACAAGCACCAAAGCAAATACTGCCAGGATAGCGCCGAGAACGACAACGATGGCAGCTGGCTTGAACCGGCAACCCACGATCGCAAACAAGAAAATCACCAGCACCTGGACCGCTACGGCAAACACGGCCGTTGGGTGGCACGCAACGGCCGCCATGCTGGCTGCGAACCACCAAGCGTAGTTCGCTACCGTCGCACTGGCCTGAGTCCCCGTAGTTTCCAGCAGTGACGGGCTAGACCCTGGTGGCGTAAACCACCGTGCGCAGTCCCCACCTTGGACAAGTCGCCAGGCCAGCATTCCGCTGACCAAAGTCAAGCACTGAACGGCCGCATAGGGCCTGGCTTCGGTAGTGTAGAACAGCTGTACCCAGTCCAGTGCGATCCAGCCGCAGCACAAAGCAACCGCTTCGACAGTGCGGCCAGTTCGGTAAAACCCGATAGCGACGGCCGCGATGGAGGCCACGATTAGTAGAACGCTTGGTAGCCGAATTGCGACCTCCGGCTGCATGCCTAGACCGGTAAGTGTCTGGTACAGCGGCCATAGTGCCAAGAAAAAGAACGGGCTCTGATTACCAGACACCGCCCGAGAGGGGGTTTCCGTGATCGAGGCATCGATGGTCCACTGAGTATGTAATTCGTCGACCCAAAGTGAGACGCGCGAACTGCCGATACCCAAGACTAGGCACAGCGTTCCGCAGATAACGGCAATCCAAAAGGACTGTTTTTTAGAAACGGCGCTCAGCGAGCTTGACCTTTGACCGCGATCGATGTGCAATGAACTCTGTGGGGAGTAAAATAGTGGTGTTGTAGTCGGCGCGGTGAATTCCGTTTGCCAGGTCGATCGCACCTATTCCAATCTTATCTGAATCGACGCCCTGAGGCGGAGGTGCGATCAATCGCATGACCGTCGTGCTAGTTTAATGGCAAGCAGGGTCGAGGAACTCCCCTATGTTGCGACGAACCGCTCAAATTCTCCTGCCGCGACGTCCTTTCTCGCCTCGCAAGTCCACGCATGCGGGTTTCACCCTGCTGGAAGTCCTTGTGGCGACAGCAGTCACGTTGCTCATGATGCTGGCTTTGGCAAAGATCTTTAGCGACATCGGTCGGAGCATGAAACAAGGCCGCGCCGCACTTGAACTCAACGGTCGATTGCGCGATGTAACGTACCGCATCCAAACCGTCCTCAACCAGGCCACCGCATCCCCCAACTCTCAACCCGGCTCCGTTAGCGGACGAGGGTACTTGGAAGTTCACGATGGCCCGACCACCGACTACACAGCGCGAACCATCGGCCCACTCTTGAGCCGCTTCGGTGATATTGACGACACGATCATGTTCACCGCCCGCGCAGGCGATGTCTGGTTCACCGGCAAAGTTCCCGAGTTCGTCTTGGTTGGTAGACCGCCAACAAACGTCGACGCAAACGGGCCTGAAGGGTTGGGACCCAACGGCTTGGTAGATGACTTTGAAAACCTGATTTTGGTTGGAGCTCAACATGCGGAGATCGCAATCTTTGCCCAGCCAACGGTTGCGCGCGAAAAGCCTGGTTTCCCGTACCAAAACCCCAATCGCAATGCGGGATTCCTCACGATCGAACCGGCTTTTTATGAAGATTTGGATGCTGATAGCATGCCAGATCGATATCGTTTGCATATGCGAACTTTGATCATTAGGCCGGACCTGAACGATCCTCTGAATCCAGCGTTTCCTCCCGATGGCCTTCTGCCGGGTGACATTACAAATGGACTCTTTTGTGCCAAACGCGAGATCGTTGACGGGATTCCCCTTCCCTCGCCGCTGTGCGACATGTTTCGCATCCATAACATTTGCGACCTATCCGTCCGTCGCGAGTTTGACGGCAATGGAGGGACAGCGGATCGAGTTGCAGCGAACAGTTTGCAAGACCTAGAAAATCCCGCCAATCGATTCGCACACGTTCAACTGCCCATTCCGGGGACGGGCTCAACCTCGCTGCCGGTCATGGCACTAACGCCTTCTTTGCCAGTCCATGCATCCGATCCACTACGCATCGATTTCACTGTCGCGGGCCCTTACTCGGCGACAAATCGTCCTTACTCCGGAACCGGAATAATGGGCGGTGGGTTCTTGCATCCAGCTTACGCACTCCAAGGTGCCCGAGCAGGTGAAGATGTCTTGGGTACGGACGTCCTTGCGTTTGATGTACGTGGTTACGATCCCGGAGCTCCTCTGCTGAGTTCACCGGGTGCCGATACGGCTTGGGGCGTGCGCGGCGAAGACGATGATCAGAATGGCACCGTCAATGACGCGAGCGAATTTGGTTGGGCAGGCTCAGACGACCTCGTGCTCAGCCCAAGCGATCCTGGATATGGTGCCTACCTGATGAATCTTGTTGCGAACAACACCGCTCCCGATGCGGTCACGACGGCGACCGGCGAGTACGTTGACTTTGCGTGGGCCCGGAAACTTGCTGGTCACGGAACAACCCTCGCGCCCACGATGAATCTATGGTCGCCGTTGTCCGGCATGTCGTTCGGTGCTTTCACCAACACTACCTCTCCTGCGCTGCAGCGACTTACGACGACCCCAATGCTGTGGTCAGGTAAAGAACTGATCGGAAATCAAGGCCGTCTCCTCTTTCAGCCGTCCTACGACACTTGGACGGATCTGTACGAGCGGGACGGGCGACTCCAGGCTCAACTGGGCGGCAACTCGCGCGGTCATGTGATGATCAACGGACAAGCATTTCTTTACGGCAATGCAGCCAATGACATCCCTAACGCCGTTCCCAACTGGCGGCGCACCAACATCGACCCGGCGTTCGATGGACTGGATAACGACAACTCCAGCGGTGCGGATGATCAGCAAGAATTTGAAACGCGACCGCCGTTCGATTCACCACTGCGTGGATTGAAAATCCTGGTCCGCATGGAAGCTCCTGGAGCTCGCGAAGTTCGTGAGCTGCCCGTGTCGGTTGAATTCGTAACACAATAGTTTTGGAGCTGCGGCGTTGCACAAAATCCGACTGCGCCGCGTCTGGAAGTTGCAAGACCAGGCAACCAGCTCAGATTCGGTGGCTTGCTTTCTCCGGAAGTTCAACCGCCCCACCGGCCTAGCTGGCCAGGACGTATTTCTGGCGGTCGAAAGTCGCGTGCCACTCCATTCGGTATTGCTCGGCGAGCACGAACTGCTTTCTTCGCCGGATTCTTTGACGCTGCGAACCCCCGCCGCCCACCTTCTTCAACCCCACAACACACTAAGCATTACGCTCGAAGCTGCCCCGCAAACCGACTTCGACACCCTCGCCGACGTCTGGCTGGAGATCGATGATTGAATAGGCAAGTTATTTGGAGCGGGGTGCCTTCGAGCCGAGCTTCGTTTTT
>DNPC01000483.1:0-6746 GCA_003501565.1 Planctomycetaceae bacterium
AGCTGGTTTTTGCCCTTTTCAGAAAAACCTGAAAAACGCGTCCCGATGGGCCACCCTTTCGAAGACTTCCGAGTGCAAAGATATTCCCCAAACTCTGGAGTCAGACAAAATGAGTATGTGTCCCACCTGCTGGAAAGTGCAAGGATTTGTTCTTGCAGTTATTCTAGCACTTCTCGCAGCTGCTCCGGCAGCTCACGGTCAGGGAAATGTCATCCCACCACCGCGTCCACTGGATTCACTGAAGAATGTTCCAGTTCCGCTGCCTAGCAATCTCGATGATTTTGTCAAAGATCGCGATGCTGCGATAATGCTTGGAAAAGCCTTGTTCTGGGATATGCAAGTAGGCAGTGACGGCGAAACTGCTTGCGCTACGTGCCACTGGCATGCTGGTGCCGACGCCCGTATCTATAACACACTTGCACCACCAGAAACGCTCAAGGAGACTCAGCCGCTTATATCCGTGCTATCCAAATTGGAGCATCAGGACTTCCCGTTCATCAAGCGGTACAACCCAGATCCTAACGATCAAACCGATCCCTACTTAAACCCAGATTCACTTGCCTACGAACGTCGTGGCGAGGTCGTTGGAAGTAAGGGGGTGGAAAAGCGAGATTTCGACAACATCAATTTGTGGCGAGACGTGGAAGACGGCACTCCTGCTCACGACCCAATATTCTTCGTCCATGGCCGTAACATTCGCACTGTAACAAGTCGAAACAGCCCAACGGTAATTAACGCGGTTTTTAACCACCGATTGAATTGGGATGGCAGTGCAAGTTTCTATTTCAATGGCGTGAACAAATACGGCAAAGCGGACGAAGATGCACGCGTTTATGAGAGCGGCAAGAGCTACCGAACCGTCTCGCGCTGGGTGCGACGGCGACTTGGCCGATTCTTTACTTGGGTGAAAGAAGACGAAACGATAGAAGAAGAAGCCTTGAACGAAGTGCAGATTCTGCTCGACAACGCCGCACTGGCTTCGCAGGCTACAACGCCGCCAACTGTGAGTGAAATGAGCTGGCTAGGACGCCCCTTCCCAGAACTTGGTCGCAAGATGCTCTACCTGCAGCCGCTCGCAAAACAGCACGTTTACTTCACCGATTCGGTACTTTCGCCATACTCGATCTACTTCGGTCAAGGACTATGGATCGACTACCGAACGTTGATCAAACAGGCGTTTCACGACAAGTACTGGGATTCGACGAAGTACACGGATGATGGCTACACTCAGATGGAAGCCAACTTTTCTATGTTTTGGGGCATCTCGTTGTTGATGTACCAATCTACGCTTGTCAGCGATGACTCACCGCTGGATCGATTCTTGGACGGTGACCAAAACGCGATCAGTGAATTGGCAAAGATTGGAAAGTTCGTTTTCGAGGGCAACGGAGCACCGCAGGGTGGGTGCAACATTTGTCACTCCGGACCAGAGACGACAGCTGCTGCCATCGGCGAAATTGTTCAGCCAGATGGCAACCAGAAACAAATATCAATCATGACGCGGCGCCCCGAAGGCTCGCCACCAACTTTCACAACGCCATTTGATGTACCGACGTTGTACGACCGCGGTTTTTACAACCTCGGCATCTCGCCAACTTCGGAGGACAACGCGAATGGTGACGGAGATCAATTCGGACCATTCAGCCCTTCAAAGCGAGCTCTTAACGGAGAGGACATTGGGCAGTCAGGCCAGGAATATCAACTTGCTGTCAATCAAGCGATGCCGGTTGCTGTTGAAGGTACGTTCAAGGCTCCGACGCTTCGCAATGTAGAATTGACAGGTCCGTACAACCACAACGGTGGCCGTATGCATCTGGAAGATGTCATGAAATTCTATGCTCGCGGAAGTGACTTCAATCTTGAGAATGGCTCTGACCTCGACCAAGGTGCATCCGGCATTCCGCCACTTCGCGATCCGAGCCTCGGCGGTATTCCTGCCTTGCTGGCATTCATGAAGAGCATGACGGATGATCGTGTTCGATTCCAAGAACAGCAGTTCGATCACCCTGAACTATTGCTTCCCGAGGGTTGGTATGTGCAGGGTGGTCAGATCACTGGCCAGGCCTATTTGAGGCTTCCTGCCGTCGGTCGTTACGGTGTCTGGGCGCCGTTTTGGGGCACCCTAGAAGGCAAAGAGTTCTTACCAGCTGACTCCATGCTGGGTTGGTAACGGCTACGCGGATGAAGTCTTGCCAAGCCAGGTGTAGCAAACAAGCCACACCCGGCTTTTTTCGTGAAAGCGGTTTGCCGCGCATTGCAAGACTAATCACTACCGAAAGACCGATCACGAACGAGACACCGGCTGGCATCCGGCCCCGCATCTCCGCAGCACTTAGATGCTTTATTTCGGGGGCCGCCTGACTCACTTTGGCCCACTCGATTCGTTCCCCCAAACTTGCCTTTGCAAGTCACTGTAATTCTCGTCGATCTTTTTGTCCCCGCTTCGTCGAATTTCGGTGACAGAGAATCGAAGCCTGGGAAAACCCGGCACTGATCCACCGAACCGAACAAGAAGGACAAGCGATGGCCAATCTACCTGATTCGATGCAGCAGCAAATCAATGCTCGGAAAGAAATCTTAAACGCAATTAAAGAAGAACTTGTCGAGCGTCTCGAACTGGAGTTTGAACCAGAGGATATCGACGACGACACATTCCTGTTTGGCGGCGGTCTGCAACTGGACTCAATCGACTCGATGGAGATCATCATCGGAATGCAATCACGCTTCGACGTAATGATTCCTGAGGATGATGTATCAAGCCTTCGAACCATCAATACGCTGGCTGATTTTGTTCAAAACGAACAACTATCCGCCTAGGCACTTGAGCGTCACGCCGTGGGCCGACGCCCTGGCAATTCACGTACAGAACACCTGACAGAATTTCGAGGAACATCCATGGCCACTACAACACCACAAACCTGGACAAGCCCACTAGCCCACTTCAGCTCGGATCTAACCACCATCGACGATTGCCGCATTGCAAACGTCTACAGCGACACAGATGCCGAATACAACGCGATCCGGGAATCGGTCGCAATCAGCGACAATTGTCACTACGGGAAATTTGTCGTCCGAGGCGCCGATGCTCAAGATGCGGTCAACCTAGTCGTGCTGGCTGATGTCGCACGTTTGGCAATCGGCCGTGCAACTTGGACATTCTTACTTCGCTCCGATGGCTCGCTCATCTGTGATGCCTATGTACTTTGCACCGGTGACGACTACATCATTCTCACCGAAGGTGCGTCACCCGAAACCGTAAGAGAACATTTGACAGGCGCGATGGAAGAACACGCCGCCAGCGTCGAAGACATTACTACTACGACGGCGATTATTGCAATAGATGGTCCTTATGCATGGGAATTGCTTAAGCAACTAGTTGGCGTTCGTATCCTCGGCCTACGTTATCTCGAGTTCATTGACGACCAAAAACTTGGTGATAACGACGTTCGTATTATTCGCTCAGGAAAGACCGGTGAATTCGGTTATCAACTACTCATGGATGCCAAACATGTCACCAGTGTATGGAGTCACTTAGTTGAAGGCGGTGCGGAGCTTGACGTCGCACCGGCGGGAGCGGAAGTGCTATCGTTATGCCGGATGGAAAATCGGTTCATCAACATGCACCGAGAAGGCGCGGACGCTCGCAATCCACTTGAGATCAATTGCCGCGTAATGATCGATGAAGAAAAGGACGAGTTCATCGGTTATGAAGCCCTTGAAGAAGCCACCCAATCGCCGCTAGAGCGACGCGTCATTGGTATCGTTGTCGAAGGTGATGCTTCCCAGGTTCCCAGCCTGGGGGCGGAAGTCAAAGTCGAAGATGAAGTTCTCGGCAGGGTCGTCAACTCCGGCTTTTCTCGACAGTTAGGCAAACCCATCGCTTTGGCTGCCCTGGATGCCGAAGTCGCCTACGTTGGTTTGACACTTGCCGTTGCTGCTGGCGAAAGCATGCTTGACTGCAAAACGGTTTCTGCGCCGTTCATCTACAACAAAAGCCTCACTGTACGCCCACAGGAGGATAGCTACAAGACGCGTAAGGCGTAGCCGCATCCTTTCGTCCTCGGCAAGAGCAACCGCTGCACCGGTGGCGGTTGCTTTGCAAGTCAACGCTCCATTCCCACTCGTCGGGTATTTACTGTGGATCCAAGTAGTCGAACCGCTCATCCCTTAGCCGTAACCGGCATTGGGGTGTACACTCCGATCGGCAAGAGCCGCGAAGAGTTTTGGCACAGTGTTGCTGAAGGGATTTGCGGAGTAAAGGAGATTGAGGGTTTCCCGGTCGATGCCCTACGTGTTAAGCATGCTGCCGAAATCGTCGACCACGATCCGGCGCAGCTGAGCCCGGCTGAACAAGAGCTTGATTGGACGGCGCAGTTCGGACTCTTAGCGGCTCGTCAAGCCATCGCGGACAGTGGATTGAGTGAATCATTGCGGCAATCTAGCCGCCTGGGCTTGATCGTTGGCGTCTGTGCGGGAGGGCAGGGGACTTCGCCACTTCAGCGAACACCAGAAAACACCTTTGACGTACCACTTCGTGATTTTCCCGATACAGCCATCTATCGACAGACCGACGCAATTGGGGCTTCGTTAGGCATCCATGGACCTCGCAGCACTGTATCGACTGCGTGTGCTTCCAGCGGGACGGCACTGGCATATGCCTATGACCTGCTGCAAGACGACACCGCAGATGCACTGCTGGTCGGCGGTACTGACGCGTTTAGCATGTCAACCTACGCGGGCTTTTATGCTCTAGGGGCTATGCCTGTTCAGCCGATTAGTCCGTTCAGCGAGAACACCGGCGTATCTTTTGGCGAAGGCTCAGGCTTTGTGGTACTTGAACCGCTCGCAAAAGCGATGACTCGAGGAGCTCAGATTTACGGACTGCTTCTCGGCTACGGTTCGACCGGGGACGCTCACCATGTCACTGCACCGCACCCGTCAGGCGAGGGCTTGCACCGGGCGATGGCCTGGGCGCTACGACGCGGAGATTTCGCGCCTGAACAAATTGACTATATCAACGCTCATGGCACAGCAACGCGGGATAACGACCGAGCGGAAAGCTCTGCGATTCGCGAACTATTTGGTTCCAAGGAAGCAGTGCCACCTGTTAGTTCCAGCAAATCGCAATTCGGACATACCCTTGGTGCCGCTGGCATCCTCGAGTTCATCGTATCCGTGCTGGCCACTCGCGAGGGCGTGCTACCGCCCACCGTGAATTTCACGTCTAGGGGAGGGCAGTGTGGCTGTCATCCTTGAACGAAGACAGCACGCGAAGGAACGAGGCGCGAAGTGTCACGCAATGGTTGCCGGTCATGGAGTTGCTTCGAGTGGCACCCTGTTCCCGGCTGTGCCAAATTCTCCGAAGTGGCATCAGCACGCGATCGGGCTATCACTACGAGGCGCTAGCTGCGAAGCCAGCGATATCGATCTGGTATTCGGGCACGGACGCGGTGATGTGGGGCTTGATCAACTAGAGCTTGCCGCCCTCGCTGGAACATTCACGAACAACACACCTTACTTCAGCTGCCTATCTGGTTACACCGGAGTTGCAGCGGCTACGAGCGGTCTATATTCGGTGGCTGCACCATTGCTGGACTCGCCGGCGGCGATATCTTCCCCGTCCTTGGCTCTGATTGGACTCAACCGGATTGGGCCCTTTCGCCAAACGCACACCAAACCGCCGACATCTCTCACGTCCTAGTTACGGGCTCTAGCGAGAACGGCACGCATAGCTCAATTGTGCTCATTCAGCCGGAGTGAATAACGTGAACGACGAACCCCAATCCGAATGCCAACGCGTCGTTATCACCGGCATAGGCGTCTACGCTCCGCAATGTGCAAACACAGATGAGTTTGCTGAGTTGCTCCGCAGTGGCAGAACTGCCATTCAGGAGCACGAAAACGTTCTGCAAGGCAAGAGCGTCTGGGCAGGCATCATAGGTGACCATTCCACAAGTGGATCTGCGGCCCCGGAAGAACTTGCTTCGTTCGATCGCACAGCCCAAATGGGATGGATTGCCGCCAAGCAGGCCATCGATGATAGCCAGTTCAACCTGGCCGAAAAAGCCGATCGAGTCGCTCTCACTCTGGGCACAAGCCACGGTGGGCGAAGCCAGTTTGACCACTTCGTGATTAACAACTGCACCGCCGAATGCGATGATGTTCCTCGAAAGCTGCTGGTCACCGCGGCACACTATCAGCAGACCGCTGCGGTGGCCAGCATGCTCAATATTCACGGTCCAACCGCGACTCTCTCTAACGCCTGTTCCAGTAGTGGAGCTGCCATTGCGTACGGTATCGAACTACTGCGGAGCGGCAAATGCGATTTGGCTATTACTGGCGGCGCAGATGGCTTTTCACGTCTGACGTTTGCTGGATTCTCCGCACTAGGCGCTGTCGCTGATGGACCTTGTGCTCCATTCAGTGAACCGGTTGGACTATCTCTTGGCGACGGTGCTGGGTTTGTGACACTAGAGACACTCGAATCTGCGCGCCGGCGCGGTGCCAAGATCTATGCAGAATTGTGGGGGTATGGACTAAGCTGGGATGCTTATCACATAACTGCCCCAGAGCCGTCGGGGGAAGGGATGAACCGCGCAATCAAGATGGCCGTTCAGCAGTCTGATATCACCCCGAAGGAAATCGATTATGTAAACGTTCACGGAACAGGCACACGTTCTAACGACTTGGCCGAAACTGTCGGCTTGCAACGCTACTTTAGGAATAGTCCGCCACCCGTGAGCGGT
>DNPC01000483.1:6833-8669 GCA_003501565.1 Planctomycetaceae bacterium
CCAAGTCTCAAACCGGCCACATGCTGGGTGCATCCAGTGCGGTAGGTGTGATCAGTTGTGTTCTTGGAATGAATGATGGATGGCTTCCCCCAACAGTCAACTACACGTCGCAGCGCAGCGGCTGTGAACTCGATGTAATCCCCAACGAGGCACGGCCAGCTGACTGGTCTTGTTTCATGGCTCAGTCCGCGGCGTTTGCTGGGGCCAACGCAGTGCTAATTGGCGGCAAAGTGCGGGAGTCCGCTGTAGCTCGAACGAATGCAACAGACGATGTATTGGTCGTATCGGGGGTTGGAATCGTATCGCCGCTAGGCTGTGGCTTTGAAACATTCGCTGAAGCTGTCAACGATTCGAAGTCTGGAATTGTCGATATCAACGAGTTCGATGTTCAGCGCTGTCGCCAAAAAACTGCAGGAATGATCCGTGACTTCAAGCCGCGAAAGATCATGCCTAGCCTGAAACTCCGTCGCGTCGATCGGGTCGCCGCTTTCGCAACGATCTCGGCATCGCTGGCCTTAAAACATGCAGGCTGTTGGCCGATTGAATCACCCGACCGTTTGGGATTGGTCGTTGGTGTCTGCCGGGGTGCAGCCAGCAGTTACGAAAAATACTTGGCGAGTGTCACGGATAGTCAGTGGCACAAAGCCAGCGCGGTTTATTTCCCGAACTTGGTCATGAGCAGCGTCGGAGGACAGGTATCAGCCTCGCTGGGCATTCAGGGAATCACATCATCGCTGGTCGGTGGAACAGCAGCAGGCCTGCAAGCATTCATCCATGCAACAGAACTCTTCCGGCGCAACCCGAATCAAGACTGCTGCGTAGTTTTAGCATCGGATGAACTCGCCCCCTTCTATTACCGCCTGTTAGATCGCCGTGACGAGCACGATCAGCCGGAGGCAACACCGTTACCGCTCGGCGAAGGATCTGCGGCGTTTGTGATCGAACGAGCCAGCACAGCGAGAGCTCGCGGAGCAACGATCCTGGCCACGATCCGCGGTACTGGTCTAACCAGTGACGGAGCGGAGGCACTTTCCGCACGCACCGCTGTCAGTGACGGCAATCCGGAGTGGTTGGCTCGAGCTCACCAGGCTGCTATGACACAAGCTCAGCTCCAGGCTGCCGAGATCGACCGAGTTTATACCTCGCGGCAAGGCCGAATATCTCATGACACCCGTGAAACTGCGGCTGTTCGTGACGCAGTTGGTGATGTCCCACAACACAGCGTAAACGAGTTGACAGGAGTCGCCGAAGCCTCCTCCAGTTTGTTCAACTTAGCCGCCGCGTTGGCTAGCAAGTCCGACAAGTCCGAAAACGTCCTGGTGAGTGCGACAGGCGACGACGGAGCTAACGCCTCGATCGTGCTGGGGATCTAGGGCGGTAGGCCTACTTGTTCGCGCGAGTCACCGTCCCATCAGGCAGTCCTGACATGTGAACCTGCGTGGTTTCGGACGATCGCGCGTATCGAAAAACTCCAGCAGTCAAGACAATACAAAGGCATACACCACCGATGCATGTGGCCGCCTCGCGAAATCTCTTCCCTCTTGTTCGACGCTCCTGAGGGGGCAGTCAAGCGGTATCGAGGGACCGACCCTCAAGTAACGCATTTCACTCAAAACGTGAACTGATGAACGAACCGATAGCCATTACGGGCATGGGTATCTGTTGCCCGCTCGGAAACTCGCTGGCCGAAGTAGCCGAAAACCTGTTAGCCGGAAACAGCGGCGTTCGCCCTATTCAGTCGTTTGATGCGACACTCATGACGATGAATAAGGCGGGTGAGGTGTTGGAAATGCCTCCGGCTGACCGCTACGACCGATCACTCTATCGAATCTGGGA
>DNPC01000480.1 GCA_003501565.1 Planctomycetaceae bacterium
TCTCTGTTTGGAGGCTGCCAGTATCACGAATTGTACCAGTCGCACGGCTAGTACGTTTGTGGACAGATTTGTTCGCCGAGACCCGCCTGCGACCAGTCTTCAGTTGGCAAGCGAGTCTGGCGGGTTGTCAAAATGTAGCGGACACGCGGGAATTTTCGGCGGCAGATTTTTTTGTGGTGTCCGCTGATCGCGTCGGTCGATGCTATCAATTGTCGATAGGGTTACAACTTTGCTCTTAAGGCAACACTAGAAGGACGAGTTCAGGATTTCGAACTCTTTTCACGCGCAGGGACGACGCACTTTCTTGTTTTCACGAATAAGAAGCGGTCAATCATGTCCCTCGAATGGATCCACGCCATCTTAGGCGTGTTCTTTGTCGGCGTCTGGCTAATGGTTGGACAAATCGTAGCCGCGGATAGACGGGTGTAACGGCAGGTGTAGAGTTTCTGCAGATCAGTCAAAGAGTCGTCTGCCACGACAGGTCTAAAGTCCCAGCGACAGCTGTCTAGAGTCCCAGCGCCATTGCAGCTTGCAGCACTTGTTCCACGGGCGAGCCTTGTGGAATAAATGCCTTCGCACCAGACTGACTTTCCGCTTGTTCGGGTTGGCAGTCTGCTATCCAATGCTGAAAGCAGGCGACGACTTCCGCATCCCATTGCTCTGCAGCGCCGCCAGAGATAATGCTTACGGCTTTCGAAAGCGGCATCGCATCTCGGTAAGGACGAGAACTAGTCATCGCGTCGAACGCATCAGCTACGGCCAACACCCGCGCCATCAGCGGTATGGACTCACCATCCAATCCGTGAGGATAGCCCTTACCGTCCCAACGTTCATGGTGATGCAAGACACCTGGCAATGCGAATTGGAGATGGCCAAGTCGTTCGATGATTCGGTAACCAATCTCTGGGTGTTTTTGAATGGTTCGAAATTCGTCGTTCGTCAGCGGACCGTTCTTCAGTAGCACAGCATCAGGAATGCCTATTTTGCCAATGTCATGCAAGATTCCGGCCAAATAGATTTCTTGGCAGGCAGGCTCGCTTAGCTTCATTAACTGAGCCAATTCAAAACCCAATCGTGCAACGCGTTCGCTATGCCCTTGTGTATACGGGTCGCGTGCGTCAATCGCACCACTCATCGCATGCAGCGATCCAAGAAACATCTGGTTGCTCTGCACGAGCAAGTGAATGTTGTGAGCTTGCGTAGAAAGTAGTACGGCGGCTTCTTCCAACAGCCCCACATCGCCACTCCCGAATTCAGGGTCGTAAACCGGTAAACCTTCAAGAGATTCGGTTGACCGATTAATCCCTACCAAGAATCCGAGCGATTTGGCGCCTCCGTTTACAGGCACCGCAACGATTGAGTTGATCGCTCCCTGATCGGTTGGCAACTGGACGTTGTTTCTCACCAAAGGTGCTGATTCGTGATGCAACTCGAATTGATGGAGGACACTCTCAACGGTTTGAATACTGAAATCCGAGTCGCCGAATTTCGCGCTACACAATCCACTGCGGGCCGTTTCTTCGGCGTCGACGATAAGGAAAACATCCTCGGCACGCAGTAGATAGCCAAGCGGCTGCAGTACACCATTCGCCATCTCATTAGCGCCAGAGCCGGTGGTGAACTTCGTCGCATTCCGGGCAAATCCCCGCAACCAATTCTGTTCTTCGAAACTCTGCGCTAGCTGCATCGCAGATTCCTCGATCGCCTCTCGGCATGCCTGATTTTCTTCACTCAACCGGTACGACTCGATGGCCGAATCCATGAGAGAGGCCAATAGATCGACTGATCCGGATCTGACGGTTAAGAGGATTCCGCCGGCTGAATGAGCATTGCCTACGTTAGCGGCGATTAGCGAATGATGTTCATTCAAGCTCGAGACCACCGCTGAGTCCGAGCTCAGCGTTTTTACTCGGCCAAGGTGCGATTGGTCAACGACCACGCCCGTTAGATCTTCAAGCTGAAGCGCGATGTCGTCCAGGCTGTCTTCCTGTTGCATCAAGATGCAAGGAGCATCCATGCGCTGCTCGATGAACTTTTCCAAGCGCAGGCTGGAGGAGCTTCTACTAAGAAGTTCGGCAGATTCGGTAATAGTCATACGGTTCATGCCGCAAGTTAGGATTGTTTCACATGGTAGGGACAGTTTTGAAGCGTTAGATAGTTATCGGGTGGCAACCGAGCCCTAAAAAGTCGCGCGAGGCGCTATCTATTGATCGCCCCCTGATTGGTGCTCGCTACTCCGGTAACGTTCAAATTGAAAATCTTGATGGAAGAAGTTGCTAGTTGTACTTCGTGGGCTAGGTTTTCACGTCGAAGCAATTTGGGCCGATAACGTCCTAGCTTCCGATTGCAACGACGATCAGGCTCGCCCAGTAGTCATGTGAACAATTTGAACAGTTGGAATCTCAATCAATGGCACGCACAAACCCGAAGCGATCAGGTTTCACGCTGATAGAGCTCGTAGTTGTCATCATCATTATCGCAATTTTGGCTGCGATTGCGGTGCCCAAGTTTATCGACCGGGCATCAGAAGCTCGCGATGCGGCTACCCGCCAATCCCTATCAACCTTGCGAAGCGCGATCGAACTGTACCGCGTCGACAATCAAGCGTATCCGACCAACCTAACAACAGAACTACAAGCGTACCTGAAAGGTCCGTTTCCAGAAGCCAAGATGGGCACTGAAAATGCGGCGGTTTTGAATACGACGAGTGACCCAATTACTGGTACGGACGTGACGGCGGCAGGTGGCTGGCTTTACAACGCCACTACCGGAGAAATAAGGATCAATGAAGCGACAGGTGTGACCTACTAACACTCGCACGCATCTATAGTTTGTGGCTGAGCGAGGGACCCTGAACGCACAACTAAATCCGAGCTACGCAGAAACCGACGGGGACATAGTGGTGACGCGAATATTGGTAGCTGAGGACAGTTTTGCTCTAGCCAATCTATTGACCTTTGTGCTCAAGAATTCAAACTTCGAGCCTGAGGTATTCAGTACCGGCGACAAGGCGCTTGAGGCTGCACAAGAGCGGCCCTTCGACGTTGTTCTACTCGACCAACAGATGCCCAGAATGACAGGGCTCGAGGTCGCAGAAGGCATTCGCGCATCCGGCCCTAATCAATCAACGCCGATTTGTTTGTGTACCGCGAAAACGCATGAGCTAAACCTGGACGAGGTACGAGATCGGCTAGGCGTGTCCGCGATTTTCCACAAGCCATTCTCACCCAAAGATCTAGTCGTCGATCTCAACAAGGTTCTCGACGAAACTAGTGTTGTAAAGGAGTGAGGATGTTCGGCTCGGCTCAATCCAAGAAGCAGCGGGCAAGTAGCATTGCCGGCAACGCTCTCGCTACAAGCAATAAGACCGACATCGTACGTGATTTTCAAATTACGTTGGTGGTCCAAGGTATCGTATTGATGCTGGTCGGAGCGCTAATTGCGGAGATTGTCTTGTCATCGCATCCAGTGTCCATGGCCTGGGTGGCGGCCGTGTTAGGAATCAGCATCGCTGCAGCAGCCGTCTATCGTTTGCGAAAGAACCTAAATTTCCCCGCGCGCCTGCAAAGCCAGCTCGCTCGATTTGCGGCTGAGCCAAACAACCCGCAGGAGAGTCTGCACACGATCATCGATCAGCAGAAAGCTGGCCAAGGTTGGAACCGCCTCGTCGAGTCCTATCTTGAGATAACCAGCGACCGATCGATCGAACGGCGTATCACGACGGTCCCCGGGGCGATTGGGAACGAACGCTACGCGAGAGCGCTTCGGAGCCTGCCAGAAGGCGTTGCAATCACGGATCGCGACGGAAACTTGGCATACGCCAATGCAGCCTGGAGCTGCAGCGCGCAACCAACGGGCCATTCCCAGCCATCCGAATCGAATGAACGTAAGTCCATCAGCGACGTGCTGGCCGCCGTAGGTTATGAGAACTGGGGTGTGATAGCACCCCACTTGCTTGAGGGAACCCGACCGAACAAATGGGAGCTGCATCTTGGTCCGGGCGTTCACGACGGAGTGATGCGATTGGAACGAACTCCAATGGATGGCCGTAAGGGCGAGGATGAGGGGTTTGTATGGACGCTGCGCGACATTACTCAATCAGCAATTGCTCGAGAGGCTCATGAACAGTTTCTCGCATCGGCCACGCACGAACTACGCACGCCGCTGACCAATATTCGAGCATATTCCGAGTCATTGGTAGAGATGGACGGCATCACGCCGGACCAGCAAAAAGAATTTTTCAACGTGATTCATTCCGAATCTGGTCGGCTTGGTCGACTGCTGAATCAACTTCTTGATATCCAGCAGCTTGAAGCCGGTTCGATGACAATCAACGTTGCGAAATTCGATATTCATCGGATGATGAACGAAATCCAAGAATACATTGATCCTTTGATCAAAGAGAAGCAGCTGTGCTTTACCGCCCGGATTGCTCCAGATATAAAAGCGATTGATGCAGACAAAGAGAAGATGACCAGTTGTCTAGTCAATCTACTCGGAAATGCGGTCAAATATACTCCCGCGGGCGGTGATGTTCGGTTGATCGCCGAACAGTCTGAAGGATCGTTGTTGATCGCGGTCGAAGACACGGGTATCGGCATCGCACCTGAAGAACAATCAAAGATCTTCGATCGCTTCTATCGTTGCCAAGATGATCGCATCGTCGACACGGAAGGCAACGGATTGGGGCTCGCTTTCTCGCAAGAAGTTGCTCGGCTGCACGGTGGTGAACTAAAGGTCGAAAGTCAGATCAACGAAGGATCTCGATTCACGTTGGCCATCCCGCTTCGTCCTGATGAAAGCTAGGCGGGCCGGTTATGCTGAACGTGCAAACAGTTGGATCTGTAAATGTCATTAAGGTCCGCAGCGCTCTGCAAGACGAGTGTTTGGCGAACGCGCGCAAGACGGTTCAGGATTGCCTGGACAAACGCCGCTTCTGGTTGATTCTCAACCTCCACGATTGTCCGCTAATCAACAGCCAAGGACTTGAGTTCATTGTCGACAGTCAGCAAGATTGCCTCGCTCGCGGTGGGCGGTTGGTGGTCGCAGAGCCGCAGCCGCTGACCAGCGAGATTTTGGGCGTCACCGGAATTGATGAACAAGTGGCTGTTTACCGCGACATGCGTGGCGCGCTGTCCGATTTTGCGCGCTAAGTAAGGAAGGTCCAACATGCTACAAGAAGCTCTGGACGATCAGATCCAATCCTATAGTCGCGCAAACTCGCTACCGCTGGGCCAGCGACTACTTCAAGCGGGATTGATCAACGAGGATCAGCTGCAGAAAGCTCTCGACCTGCATGGCAACCGAGGTATCCGGCTCGGCGAGGCGATGGTCGCGCTGGGGATGATGAACGAAACCGATCTGCTTCCGCTGATCGGCAATCAGCTCAAATTTCCGTGGATTCGTCTAAAGCAAGGACTGGTCGACCCGGAAGTGGTACAGCATATACCACGTCAGGTTGCAGAGCAGATCGGCTGTCTGGCACTCTTCAAAGTGCACGATGAGCTGACGGTTGCGATGGCCGAGCCTCAAAACCTAGAAAGCGTCGACCTGCTTGAGGAAGTCACCGGTTCGACGATTCGACCGGTCCTTAGCTTACGAAGCTCGATTGAGCGGTTGTTACCGCGTTGCTATGAAGAAGACTTCAAAGTTGACGCAGTCACTGCTGATCTCGACGAAACCGCGATCGAGCTCAAAAGCGACGAGGTGTACTTCGATACCGACAGTATCCAAGTCTTGGCAGACGGATCTCCGGTTATCAACCTTGTCAATTACTTGATCGTTCAAGCGGTACGACAGGGCGCGAGTGATATTCACATCGAGCCGTCCCAGCGAAGCAGCCTAATCCGTTTCCGAGTTGATGGTCGGCTGCGCGAGGTATTAAAACCACGAAGAGACTTGCATCCAGCCGTCGTGTCACGGATCAAGGTCATGGCCAAGCTGGATATCGCGGAGCAGCGGAAGAGCCAAGATGGCCGATTCCACGTGCGTGTCGATGATCGCGAAGTCGACTTACGGGTCTCCAGCCTTCCCACCGTTCTAGGTGAAAAGGTGGTGATGCGGATTCTCGACCGGAGTGCAGTTACCTTCGATCTGGATCGTTTGGGCGTTCCGGAGATGCAGCTCAAATCCTTGCGTCGCATTCTGCGTCGACCGCATGGATTGGTGCTCGTTACCGGTCCGACCGGATCAGGGAAGACGACTTCGCTTTATTCGGCGGTCGAGTCCATCAAGCACGCTGGTTGCAACATCGTAACAGTGGAGGACCCCGTCGAGTATCAGCTGGACCTGGTAAACCAAGTCCAAGTCAACACGGCGCGGCAGGTGACATTCGCTTCCGCTCTCAGGAGTATTCTGCGACAAGACCCAGACATTATTTTGGTCGGCGAAATTCGGGATGCAGAAACAGCGGAGATTGCTGTTCAGGCTGCTCTGACCGGCCACCTAGTACTAAGTACATTGCACACCAACGACACCGCTTCTACGGTAACTAGACTTCGCGATATGGGCATCGCGCCGTTCAAGATCGCCGCATCGCTGGCAGGCGTGGTCGCTCAACGACTTGTTCGAAAAATATGTCCAAAGTGTAGAACAACTCACTATCCCAGCGCAGAACAGGCAGAGCTTGTCGGTTACGAGAGCGTTCCAAACCAACCCTTCAAACGCGGTGAAGGGTGCTCGCAGTGTTTTGACACTGGTTACATCGGACGCCAAGGGATCTATGAGGTATTGGCAGTAGACTCAGCCGCCCGCGACCTGATTAACTCAGACGCCCCTATCGATCAGTTCCGTCAGGTTCTTAGAGCGCAAGGCGGTTCGACTCTGCTGGAAGAAGCACGCAGCTTAGCCGAAAACGGTGTGACGACCGTGGAAGAAGCTATTCGTATCGCGCTTACGGATTAAGGGGCAAGTAATGAGCACAATGCCAAACTCGGGCGCAGCATACTCTAGCCCTGCGTATCCAGTCACAGACGCTGACATTGAAGACGAACCTGAATCGCTAACAGAGCGACTCTCAGGCATCTCGCTGTTTTCTGGCCGTCGGCGCGCCAGTAAACGCAGTTTGCTGATCGTCTTTCGGCAGTTGGCGTTGTTGGTTGAGACAGGGATTGATATCGCCGAGGCGCTCCGTCTTGCCACCGATACTTGCAAGAATCCCCAACTGGCGGATTGCTTGGAAGAAATCTACGACGACATCACAAACGGTCGCAGTCTAAGCGCCGCGGTTGCGGATCAGGAAGATGTTCTGGGCTACCAAGTAACAGCCAGCATTCAAGCTGGGGAGGCATCAGGAAGGCTAAGCTCAGTACTCAGCCAAATCGCTGAGCAATTTGAACAAGAGCTGGAAATCAAGTCTACGATTACCGGAGCGCTAGCCTACCCGTGCATACTGTCGTTCGCATCTTTGGCAGTGGCGACGGTCTTAATCTGGTTCGTGCTACCACAGTTTGAGAAGTCCTTCCAATCGATGGGTGTGGATCCTCCGCTCTTCACCCAGTATCTGATCTTGGGCAGTAGTTTTGTTCGAGGGAATGTAGTGGTTGTATTGGCGACGATGTTTGGTTTTGCGGGGCTGCTGGCACTTAGTGCAACTCAGCCGACCATCCGAGCCAAAGTTGGCAACCTATGTTTTGCCAGCCCGATTCTTGGTACAGCGCTGCGCAATATGGCCGTCGGTGGATTGTTCCTTAACCTGGGGCATTTGCTTCGAAACGGGATATCGTTGCTTGAAGCTATCCAGCTGACTCGAAAGAGTGTTGGCGTGGCGGCTATGCAGGAAATGATTGAGGTTTGGGAAAACGATGTTATTGAAGGGCGTGGTCTGACCCATTCACTGGATGAAATGACACACTTGCCTGAAGGCGCGGACGCGATGCTCATCATGGCGGAAAAATCCGGCAAACTCGAATCCGTATTAACCAGCGCTGGCGGTCACTACCGAAGCGAAGGCACAGCCAAACTGAAGCAACTACTCAAACTAAGCGAACCAGTCATCATTATTCTGCTTGGTGGTTTTGTGGGCGTCGTCGTAGCAAGTGTCCTGCTACCGATGCTGGACGTACAATCCGCAAGTGCAGTTTAGGGAGGTCCAATGTCCAGCGCAACTTCGCTAGAGCAGGACAGGAAAGCGCCGCCCACCGCCCTGCCCTATCCACCCTCTGCAAACAATTCTGCAGCTCCAGCAGCGCAGGAGCTAGAAGAGAATCGGGGAGTTGCAGATTCTGCTTCCGCTTTAGGCGAGTCAACAAAGAATCAAGCATCGTCGGTACAGTCGGGCGTTCGAAAAAGGCGTGAATCGGCATCGAAGACCAGTGACCAGCCTGTTCGACAGAGTACGAAACGCTGGAAACTTGGATCGCGTACCTGTGGAGTAGGTATTGATGTAGGCTCATACCTGACCAAGGTTGTGTACTACGATCCGACTCAATCGCCAAAGTACAACTGGGCAACGATACCGACCTGCGCCGGAACGCATCGTTCCGAGACAGCCGGATCGGGCATGGATCTCTTGACGGCGGAACAGCTTGGCTCAAGCGACGTTGACCCAACTGAAGCAATCTCCGATACCCCAAACTCTAGCCTGGGTCCAGATGGCGAGACGAGTGAAACACCGCGGCGTCGCCACTCAGACGGCGACTTAGACTTCTCGCGCTGGAGTCAAAAGCAGTTTGAACGCCTCTCGGAAGCGATCGTCAACGCAGCCGGCAAGATTCGCCGCGGCAATGTACGCATTGCGATGAGTATGCAGGCCTGTGAACTGCGCAGCATCCCCGTGTATCCGCAAGAAAAACTCAGCACAGCCGAGATTCTCGATCGTCTGCACACTGTGATTGATGACAAACGCCCCCAAAGTCTCGCATTGCTCGACCGCCAGATCGATTCCAATCGCCAGAAGATACTCAGCATTCCTGCGGAGCTGACCGATGGTTTGGCAGTCGCACTAGACCAATCTGGGATGACCCCAAAATCAATTGAAGGCCTTCCATGGAGCCTCGCGCGGCTGACCACAGGTAGTGATCGGATTGAAACTATCGTCGATTGGGGCGTCTCTTCTCCGACGCTTGTTTGTGTTCATAACGGATTGATTTTGTACGTGCGTCGACTTCGATCTGGTGGTCTGCTCGAGATGGTTGAGTCGTTGATCAAAACGTATGACCTGGGTTTATCTGACGCGTTCCGCTGGTTGCAAAACGCAACAAGACACGGCCAATCTGAAAACCCGATTCATGAGGGAGTACGCGAAGGCGTTCAGACGGTGTCGCGGAGGCTGGCCACGGAAGTTGATGCTGCTCTTGAGTACGTTCGTTGGAAGAACTCAGGCACAGAAATTGGCCCCATCGGATTGGTTGGTGGTGGAGCCGAACTTGAGCTCGCGGTCCAGACCCTGAAACAGTCGTTGGAATACGAAGTGGAGATTCCCAATGCGGCGGAAATACCGCCTTCACTAACGGTTGCCGCGTCACTTGCGAGGGCTGAATAGTGAACAAATCGCAAACGCAGCCCGTGAATCTAATCACGCCAAAAACACTTAGTAGTTTCACGCTTAGGAAGTCGAAGCGGATTTGGTCGCGACTGGGGATTGCAGCCTTCATAGCTACTACGTTGGGGATCGTTTGGTTTCAATATGCGCGTAGCGTTAGTCAGCGACAAGTGGCTCTGATTGTGAATGCTGCGGACGGACCGCGGAAGATACTGCGTGAAAACAAGAAATTACACCAAAAAATCCGTGAATTAGCCAACACCGATTCGAAGCAGCAAGCCAAGCGAGGCAAATTTCCACCCCTCGCTGTGCTCGATCTACTTGCAACAGTAAAGCGACAACTGGCCGGAAAATTGACGGTTGAGCAATTCGACTACACATTGGACATCACAAACTCAACGGCTACAAATTCGGTAGCTAAGAGCAACGGCAAAATCACTTTGCAACTGGTTACTAGCGACGCTATACACTCTTCGGCGTTCATCGAACAACTATCCGCAAGCGGGCTCTTTCGAGATGTTCAACTGAACACTGCCGTTATGAAGGCGTCTCCAGAGGCCGATGACGTTAGGTTTGGCGTCGCATGTACATTTTGATCCATTGAAATATCGACATCAGATTTCGTAGCGGTCGCCAATGACCACCGCACCGAAAAATAGGAACAGTTAAGTGCACCTTCTACGAAGCGTACCGCTAAACATCATCGGGGCTGGATCCCTGGTATTGCTCGCTGCGCTTGTTTATCTGTTCGGATGGGCGCCTGCACAACGAGCGAAAGCTCAGCTGGAAGCAGAGCAAGAGGCCACGCTCCGGTTGGAATCCCAGTCTCGTGACCTGAAAGACAAGAATGTTCACCTGCGTGCGGAAATTGAGAGCCGCCGGAGAGAATTGTTGACGCAATACAACTCCGGCGTTCAAGTTGACAGGCCGATCGTCGAGACGGTCTCGCTTCTTTTAAATCGTCACCAACTTGAACTTGAGAATCTGAGAAAGATAGATCGTAAATCCGAGGGAGTTCTACGGGTCGACCTTCAAGTTACGGGCCGATACAGGCATATCGTAGAGTTTTTGGATACGATCACCAGGATGAGCGTCCCGGCTTGTATCAATAGACTGCGATTGCAGCCGATCGGAGACCGACAGTCTTCGGCGACCGTCACGGCATCGAATTCTGGTAGAGAAAATGATGGGCCGAATTGTACCGGTGTCTTCCAATTCGATTTCTACCCGGATGACGTTGTTAATGACGCATCACTAGAGAGGTACGCCAGTGACCAAACGCTCTAAATCACGACGAAACGCTGGCAAGCAGGCGAAAGGTAAGAAACCTGACCCGAGGGCCAAACAAAAGCTAGCTGCTATCCCTTTGCTCCTGGCCATCTTGGGGTACGTGGTGTATAGCAACTTTCAAGATGCTGACGCTCACTCCCAGCCGACGACCACGGCAACCAGGCCAAGCAGTCCTCTTCGCAGTGCAACCGAAACCACCGTCAACGTACAGGATGCGCCACTGAAGTGGCCGGAAGTGTCCACCGACTTCTTGGTACACGAATCGCCGCTCGCAAATTACCTTCAACCTGCACAACGTGTTGGACCTGGAGGCGACTCAGACGGTCGTACGGTCGGTAGTGAAGGTACGGCGACGCCTATAGCCAGGCAGGTTTCAGCGACAGAGGCGGCGATCGTTGAAGAGTTGGCGTCGCAAAGCGCACGCTTCGTAATGAAGACGTCCAGCCGCGATGTCGCACTTATCGGCGATCGAATCATTTCAAGTGGCCAGCAGCTTAATCGAGATGCAAGGCTCGAAAGCGTTGACGGCAAGCGGCTTGTTATTCGTATTCAGAGGCCGATTGACTAGCCGGCAGTTGGTTAGCCAGCAGTTGGTTAGCCAGCAAGTTAGCTGGGGTCGGCTAGAAGATTTCGGCGCGACCCGTTCTGATCGACCCAAAACCAGGCACGTGCCTTCCGGTTGCTAGTATGACAACCTTGATGGCACGGCGCGAACCTCGTTGACGGGAACGATGAAACTTCGTCCGTCCTCAAATTGAACAGGTACAAGCTGCTGTTCTATGCTGACCTTATACCCCATTTGTTCCAGACGCTGTTGTACGCCTGGTGGCAAGCTTGAGTCCAGCTTAACTGGCTCATAGGGATCCGGCACGATGGGTTTCGTGGCCGAGACTTGGACGCTTGGCGGATCACTGACTTCTGTGGCTTGATTAGCTATTGGTTGTTGCTCGATCTTTGTCAGAAAGTCGGATCCGACCCAGCCAACAGTAAAGGCTAAGAGCAGGGAGGCTGCGATCGAGGTGATTTTCTGCAGTAGTGCTAAACGATCCGCAGATTTGTTGGGCTGAACAAACGGCGATTGCTGCGAAATTGTTACCAGTTTGCTTTCCGGTGCTGTTTCGTCCTGCCAGGGTGCATCTCCGCCAGCCAGTGATTTAAGCTCCGATGTGATCGCCTGTTCTTCCAAAAACCGCAGCGCGCAATCACGCCACCGTTCTGGCTGTGCATCGAGTGATTCAAGGATTTGGCGATAGCGCGCCGGCGTTGTTTCGCCGCACACCAGTTCATCCAAGTCAACGTCGGTAATTTTCAAATCAGCCATACTGCTTCGATCGGAAATGTGTTGTCTTTTCGCTTTACTTGATCAACTGCCACGTTCGATAAGTTGTTCCCGCAGCGCAGCGCGGGCACGGTGGAGCCGCGATTGCACAGCACTAGCAGTCACTCCGACGCGAGCGGCGATTTCACCGTAAGAAAGCCCGTCGACGTACTTGAGCATTAGTAGCTGGCGATCTTTCTCGGACATCTGTGACATCGCATCACGGACTTCTCCACGACGTTCCTCGCTCAACAGAAAATCCATCGGCGACCGCGAACGATTATCCTCTTCGCTAGGTGCCGCCCTCTCGCCGAAACCCGCTAGCAGTTTGCGCCGGCGTCCAGCCTTCCGCCGAAATAGCATCACCTGTCTGAGTGCGACGCGGTAAAGCCAGGGACCCGGCTTTTCGACCGGAATAGCTTTCGCCGATTGGTTTGCAGCGGCTACTGCTACCTCCTGCATAACCTCGTCGACTTCGTCGCGGTTTCCTAATCGCGCATGCAAAGTCGTTCGAAGCCAAGCTTCGTGTTCGGGGAGAGCTTCCAGCGGATCACACAAGGCGACAGCAGTCATGATGGATTCGTCATTCAAGGCCTCGGCGAGCTAGGCGATTCCGTTCGGCACCCAGCCTGTCGTATTGTCGTGAATTTAGTTGCCGCAGTTCCGCTTATGTTTCACGAAAATTTGGGATGAGCACCGAGCCTTGAGACGTGATAAAGAATCGCCATAAACCTTGAATTGACAATGGTTTAACGCACACCTGACTAGCGTGCAGCATTCAGTTTTTGAAGCGAAACTCAATCGCCGAACAGATTTCCCAAACCGCCAAGGATCGAGCCTTCGCCTTGACTGGAACCGCCAATCCTTGGGGCGTGCTGGATAATGCGGTCAGCTAGTCGCGAGAATGGCAGGCTTTGAAGAAGGACAGTCCCATGTCCACTGAGCGTAGCTAAGAAGAGCCCTTCACCGCCAAACACCATCGACTTTAGGCCACCAGCCCGCTGAATGTCATACTGAATGCCATCGGTAAACGCGACAATACATCCCGTATCCACTCGCAGCGTCTCACCTTGGAGTTGCTTTTTAACCACAGTCCCACCGGCATGGATAAACGCTTTTCCATCTCCCTGAAGGCGTTGCAGAATAAAGCCCTCACCACCGAAGAAGCCTGCGCCGATTCGCTTCTGCAGAGCAATCGAGACCTTCGTTCCCATTGCAGCACAAAGAAATGCGTCTTTTTGGCAAGTCAAGTTGCCGTTAGTCTGAGATAGATCGACAGGAATGATCTTACCTGGATAGGGGGCGGCAAAAGCGACTTTGCTCTTAGCGCCACCATGATTTGTAAAGTGAGTCATGAAGAGTGACTCGCCAGCGAGTTTTCGGCCCGCCGCTGACATCACCTTGTTAAAGAATCCCTGTTGAGGTTCCGAACCGTCGCCCATGCGCGCCTCAAACTCAATCCCAGACTCAACATAGTTCATCATGCCAGCTTCAGCGATGACGCCTTCTCCAGGATCAAGTTCAACCTCGACGATTTGCATATCGTCGCCAAAAATTGCATAGTCGACTTCGTGGCATTGCATATTGATTAGTCTCCAAACGGGATGGAACGTGGCAGTTGGAATCCACACTCCGTCGTTGCGCACAAACGGTGGCAAGTGGATTCTGCAGGTTTAGGACTCGAAATAGTGCGATATCCGCTTTGTAACCTGGTTGTAAGGCACCAAAGGTAGCGAAAGCGGCGCTCAAATCTCGGCACTACCTAAATGAAATACAAGAACCAAACGAACAGAATGATGCAGGATACAATCCAAAAGTTTCTGTACCAATTGCTGCGTCGTGTTGGTGGAGGCAATGATCGGAAAGAAAGGCGATCGGTATTCCCGGCGCAATACTCTTCGCAATTTCCTGAGAACGTGTCTGGGTTTGGGCAATTGCCATCCGCATCCCGTACCTGGAATGCAACACGATTCCAAACCTTAGGGTCGTGAATAATCGCTTCAAATTCAGGCGAAGTTGGTTGGACACGGTAGTCCCACCAATACATGTCTTGCCAAACTGGATCGCAAAGAAAAGCGACCTGCTTGCCATCCAACCAAACGAAAAAGACTGGCTCTGCATCGGCGCTGGGCGGTGGAGTGGCAAGTTCTGTAGTTCCACCTTCTACTGTGGGTACGTCGTTTTCGACCGGGTTTGCAATCGAGCTTTGGATTGGCTTTGATGAAGTCATCTCGGGCGTTTCAGGTAGTTCAGTCTTGCGTTGTCAAATATATTCGTTGGTGCCGTGAATGACTTCGCAACATTTCGGATCGGTCTATTCGGCATCATCGCTTGACCATTGATTTGTTTTCTTTCCATCGACACCAAAGAAGACAGAGAGTTCTAACATAAGTCGATCGATTGGTGTCATCTCTTTTCGGGTCTTGAGTACACGGTGCACTAGTGCAACATCGTCGGTGATGATGTTGTCGGCACCGCGCGACAAAATTCTTGATATGCTGACCGAGTCGTTGAGCGTCCAGACGGCCACTTCCTTACCACGTCGATGAGCGAGTTCGATGAACGGCTTCGTTGCCAGGGTCGAATTGACAGCCAGGAAATCCGCATCTGCTTTGGTCAGATCGCCACTCGCAACTGCAGTAAGCAAACCACAAGTCCAATTGGGCCTCAGTTTCTTGATCTTCTGAAGTCCCTTTTGCTTCAGTGACATAATCACGACATCGTCCTGCATGTCTGCAGCTTCCACCAGATCGATAACTTTGCGTTCTAAATCCTGGTCGTGTCCATAGTATTTCAGTTCGATGTTGACATTGATGCGGTCCTTGCAGCGGGCGAGCACCTCAGCCAGTGTCGGAACACGTTGATCGGAGAACTCTGGTGCAAAATAGCTACCAATATCAACGGACTGCAATTCTGCCGCGGTGGTCTGCCAAATCTTGGCGGGATTGTTGGCAACTTTCTTGAGATCACTATCGTGAACGACAAGAACAACGCCATCTACTGATTCTTGCACATCGATTTCAACCCAATCCGCCTTCAGTTCAATGGCACTTTCCACCGCAGCCAAGGTGTTCTCCGGTGCTGCAACTGCACCGCCGCGATGCGCAGTAATGACGACACTGTCATTTAACTCGAATGATCGCAGTATGGAGCCACCGAACAAAGCTGCCGCGAGAATACCAATAATTAAACCAGAGATGAGCCTGAGTCGTGTCAGCTTCCACGACGAAGTGTTGTCCCCTGCCCCATCGAACGAAGAGGTTTCGAAGGCGTCCGGTCGGGCATGATTTGCGTAAGAGAGGGCGAGTAACGAACCGAGCGTGGCATTGGCAAAACTGTTGGCTAGCAAATTTGCCAGTGCCACAAGTCCGACGGCGAAACCTACCGCGGCAGCCAAGACGACTAGATTGCTGCCAGCCCAAACGATAATTGCCTTGCCGATAGAGCCAACAACGAAGGTCAACAGACACCCAAGTCCGAAGTTGATGGTTGCCCAGCCAACCAACCACAGACAGAAAGTCCAGCGGTGGCCGACGGCTCGCTGGCTACTCAGTGATCGCGCCGAGGCAGCGTCGGCCTTCTCAAACAGCAGGATTTGCGTTGCGAAGATGTAGTTCGCAATCCGCCAGACCAGTACACCCGCCATACACACCAGAACAACACCGATACAAGTGAATGTCAGGTAGAATTTCGGAGGTTTTGTCGTCAAGTAGAAATTGATGTCATGATCGGTCAGAAAAAACCAGAAGATTCCGCCACCAAGTGCCAGGAACGGCAGTCCGCACAGGAGAAGCTCCAAGACTACTCTTAATGAGAGTCCTAGAATTCCAAGCGCACCTTTGGAAGCAACAAAATGTATTGACTGGCGAACGCTGATTGGTCTCCCTAAATGGGTAGCCAGTGACAGTGTTATCAAAATTCCGAGTTCAATTGCAAAAATTGCGATGGCAAGCGAACTGAGGACAATTGCAGCCAACATCCCAATCGGATGCAGCAAAAATAGACCGATGTCCGTATCTGCCAGAACGGTGCGACCAGAGGCGGCGATAAAGCCCCTGAACAACAAGCCAACCAAAGGTGCAAGCAAGACGAAGGCAATCGACTTGGCCACCAAGTCCGCCAAGATGAGCTTCCGGCCACAGGCTTTTAAGTTTTCGTAGACGAGACGAAGCATAGCTGATTAGGTGCTAACGAGCGCACGCGAGTCCTCCCGACTTGCACTCTAGTTGGAATAGAGGGTTCAATATAGTCCAATCGGGCTACGAAATTGACCCCGTAGCGTCAATCACAGTCTTGCGAATACCCTGAGCTTCATGCCAGCCGAGCAAACATCAGTCGCCAGGTACCTACGAAGAAACGCCACGGCAAGGAACCGTGGCGTTTGCGATGGTCTGGATCAATCCGCGTAGCTGCGCTTTAGAGCATCTTCGAAAGCTTGGAGCAAAGATCTGCGGTACGGCAACTGTAGCCCCATTCGTTGTCATACCAGCTGACTACTTTGGCGAGCTTGCCGTTTCCACCGAGTACTTGTGTGAAGTCGGCGGCGAAAATGGAAGAGTGAGGGTCGTCGATGATGTCAGTACTGACAATCGGATCCTCGGTGTAGCACAAGATCCCTTTGAGAGGACCCTCGGCAGCCGCCTTAACGGCCGCGTTAATGTCATCAGCAGAGGTCTCTTTGGCAAGGTTGACGGTCAAGTCGACAACACTACCCGTCGCGACGGGGACACGCATCGCAATACCCGTCAGCTTACCCTTCAGTTCAGGAATCGCCAAAGCGACCGCCGATGCAGCGCCGGTCGAAGTTGGGATAATGTTCTGCGCCGCACAGCGCGCCCGGTAGGGATCCTTGTGGGGTTGGTCTTGAACGTTCTGGTCGTTCGTGTACGCGTGAACGGTCGTCATCAAACCGCTTTCGATGCCAAAGCTCTCGTTCAACACTTTGGCAACGGGTGCCAAGCAGTTCGTTGTGCAGCTAGCATTTGAAACGCATGTCATGTCAGCGGTCAGCTTGTCGTCGTTAACGCCCAGCACGCAAGTCAGGTCGGCACCGTCTTTTGCCGGCGCGCTGATGACAACCTTTTTTGCGCCAGCTTCCAGGTGGGTGTCGTAGCCTGGCTTTCCACCACCAGCTCGCGCGGTGAAGATTCCGGTGCTTTCGATGACGATGTCTACGTTGTTCTCTTTCCAAGGCAGCTTGGACGGATCACGTTCGGCCGTGCACAGGATTTCCTTGCCGTTTACAACTAAATGAGAATCCGTCGAGCTGACATCGCCTGGGAAGCGACCATGAATACTGTCGTACTTCAAGAGTGTAGCTAGCATCTTGTTGTCCGTTAGGTCGTTGATCGCTACGACCTCGAACTCATCGCTGCGCTCTACGAGGTTGCGGAAGCTCAGTCGACCGATACGACCAAAACCGTTGATTGCGATACGAGTTGCCACTACAAAAACTCCTAAAAGATAAACGCCTAAGGGCTCAATTGCTGGTCAGATAAACTGCGTGGGCGAATATCGCCCACGGATCGAGCTAAGTGGGTCGAGATTATACTTTTGCACCGAAAAACCAGCAACGCGGCAGGCTTATCAAAGCCAATTAGTGCTGCCAGTGGCGGCCTAAGTCGCACTCAGTGGGTTTGTTGGTGGCTGATTCCCCATTGCGCGCCGGTTCTTGGCACTTGTTTGCCATTTATCCACTTTGAAATGCAACCATGAGCAACAGAACGCCCAATTGGCAATTGCCGCCCGGTGTTAGTCGCGGGACTTGGGATTATGTCTCAAGTCCAGCAATCGCCCAGCAGTACGACAGCTTCATCAAAGACAATCCACTGGTGCGGCTGGACATCGAACTACTTAAGGAATTAGTTGATCAGCAGCAGGCCAAGCAAGATGAAGCACAGGTGCATGTTCTAGATCTTGGATGTGGAACCGGCAGGCTTGGCGAAGTGCTTCTGCCGATGGGTGTCCGAATGACCAATGTGGATCTCAGCAAGTCGATGCTGGCGGTGCTTCAGTCCAAGATACAATCGCAGCACATCGTACATAACAAGTGTATCTGTGCGAGTTTCGTTGATATCGCAGGCGTGATGGAAGCAGACAGTGTGGACTTGGTCGCATGTCTATTCAGCAGTTTGGGTATGGTTCGAGGGAGGCGATACCGCCGAGAATCGTTGGCGGGCGTTCGAACGGTACTACGTACCGGTGGACAGTTGTTCTTGCACGTCCATAACCGATACAACAGACTGTGGTCTCCAGTTCAGTGGCGTTGGTTGATTCAGTCACGAGTGGCCGGCTGGTCGCGCGGTGGCGCAGAGTACGGAGATCGGGTGTACAGCTATCGCAACCTGCCAAGCATGTTCTTACATATTTACTCAGCCCGAGAGTTGGTTGCGGATCTTCGA
>DNPC01000225.1 GCA_003501565.1 Planctomycetaceae bacterium
TCGGGAGTTTTGCGGGTTTCAACACACCCCGAATTCACGACCCTTGCCGAAGTGGAGGGTTGCGCCTGGTAATTTGGGGGGTCGGGATTCCGCGATAGAGCGGATTGTTCCGGTGGGACAACCCTCAGAAGGACTATTGGGAGAGCAAAAGGGAACGCTTTTCACCAACCGGGCCGTAAACAGAGTACCTGGGCGGCCGGTCTCGCGAGACGTCAGCAAGGGGTTTCTTGAACGCTCCTTGCGCCCAGCAATTGATCGAGGTACTGCCCCGTAAGGCTGTCTGGGTTGGCCGCGACGGCTTCTGGTGTACCAGTTGCAACGATCTTACCGCCTGCCGCCCCTCCCTCTGGACCAACGTCAATGATCCAGTCACAAGTAGCAACTAGATCCAAATTGTGCTCAATGACCAACACACTGTTCCCACGGTCGACTAGGCCATTGAGCACACTTACCAATCGTCGGACGTCCTCGAAATGAAGGCCCGTCGTTGGTTCGTCCAGGAAATAGACGATGCCACCTGCTTCTGGGCGGGCTAATTCGGTTGCCAGCTTTACACGCTGTGCTTCGCCGCCACTGAGCGTCGTACTACTTTGTCCCAGCGTTACGTATCCCAGTCCAACTTGTTGCAGCGTCGCCAGCAAACGGCTTATCTTCGGGAAGTTCTCGAAATAGGAAGCTGCTTCGTCAACGGTCATCTCCAATACGTCCGCAATCGTCGCGCCTTTGTACTTGACTCGCAAAGTCTGTCGATTGTAGCGCCGACCATTGCACGCTGAACAAGTGACGAACACATCCGGCAGGAAATTCATTTCGATGCGTTCTTGGCCTTGTCCTTGGCAAACGGAGCAACGTCCCGCACCCGAGTTAAAACTAAACCGGCCTTTCCCATACCCGCGGCTTTTCGCCTCGCGGGTGTTGGCGAAGCATTCTCGGATTAGGTCAAACACGCCCGTGTAGGTTGCCGGAGTGCTTCTAGGAGATTTTCCAATGGGTGCCTGTGAAATCTCAACCAGCTTTTCAACATGCTCCACACCACGCAGCGTTTTGTAGGGACCAGGCCGTCTAACCCGTTGACCAATCTCCCGTGCCAAGGCGGGTAGCAATGTTTTGCTGATCAGGGAGCTCTTGCCGCTCCCGCTCACTCCCGTGATTCCAACGAGCAGACCTAACGGTACCGTCACCGAGACGTCCTTCAAATTGTTCAGGCTCGCTCCTGTCAACGTAAGTTTGTTGCCTGAACGCGCCGACCGACGTGTGTCGCGTTCCCGCACCGTACGATTCCCGAGTAGATACTGTCCGGTCAGAGACTGCTGACAAGCTTCGATTTCTCCTGCGGTCCCAACTGCAACAATCTCACCACCCTGACTGCCAGCGCCCGGGCCTAAATCATAGACTCGATCGGCAGCACGCATCATCGCTTCATCATGCTCCACAACCAAAACGGTGTTTCCAGCTTCCTGCAGCCGACGCATCGAACTGATTAACCGATCGTTGTCGCGTTGATGCAGGCCGATCGATGGCTCGTCGAGAATGTAGGTTACGCCAACCAGTCCATTGCCCACACATGTCGCCAGACGCACTCGCTGCAATTCACCACCAGATAGAGTGTCGGCGGCACGCTCCAATGTCAGATAACCTACTCCCACTTGATTGAGAAACTTCGACCGGTGCAACAGCTCGGCAATAATCGGCTGTGAGATGCTCTGCTGTTCCTCGGGGAATTCAAGTGTTTCGATCCACCCGAGAAACTCGGACAGACTCATTTTGACACAATCGTGAATGGTCAAACCAGCCACACGCACAGACAGTGCCTCAATGCGAAGCCGAGAACCTTGGCATGCATCGCATGTTGTGTCGTCGGAGTATTTATCCAGCCATCCTTGTATCGCCTCATCCGCGTGTTCGTAGATATCGAGTAAGGCTGCATTGATTCCTCCCTCCGTTTCGCCTCCGCCGTAAAACAACCTCTTGCGTTGGGATTTCGTCCTTGCCTGCAGTGGCTGGTCGATTCCCAAACCGATGGCTTCGCAACGCCTGGACAATTCCTTCGTAAGCGTTTTCGTTGTCGATCGATTCGCATCAGCAATCAGCGGAATGTCGCTTATGCGGAAGTTCGCGCCAAGTGACTCAGGGAAGACTGCGTCGATCGAAAATTCGTTGGTCAGCCCAATTCCGTCACACTCAGGGCATGCACCGTAGGGGCTATTGAAGCTGAACGTCCGAGGCTCGATTTCTTCGAAATTCGCGCCGCATGCGACGCACGAGTAACGGGTAGAGAACAATTCATCGCTCCACTCATCGACGTCGCCGGGCGCTTTCGTGCTCGCGATTACAAGCCCATCAGCCAATTTCAACGCCAGTTCTACTGCTTCAGCGAGACGTTCTTCCTCTTCGCCACGAATTATGATCTTGTCAACGACAGCTTCAATCGTGTGATTTTTTCTCAACGACAGTTCTGGGACTTCGCCAACTTCATACGTTTCGCCATCAACCCTGACTCGGACTAAACCAGATTTCCGAATCTGTTCAATGACTTCTCGATGTCTTCCCTTGCGTCCCCGGACCATTGGTGCCAGAACAATCAACTTTGTTCCGTGCTCCATCGCCCGCAGCTTGCGAACAATCGTTTGGCTAGACTGTCGGTTGATCGTTTCCCCACATTCGAAACACTCGGGGATCCCTAACTTGGCATATAGCAGACGAACAAAGTCGTAGATCTCGGTGATGGTGGCAACCGTCGAACGTGGATTGGCAATCGCCACCCGTTGATCGATACACAACGTGGGTTGCAAACCCGTGATGGAATCAACATCAGCCCGCTCAAGCTGATTGAGAAATTGTCGAGCGTAGGTTGAGAGACTCTCGATGTACTGCCGCTGACCTTCTGCGTAGATCGTGTCGAATGCAAGTGAGCTCTTTCCACTGCCGCTGACCCCCGTTAATACTGTCAGCGTATTGTGCGGTATTTCAACACTTACATTCCGCAGGTTATGCGTCCTGGCACCTTCGACGCACAAAAACCGAGAACGTCCATCGGCCGCCGTTACGGTCCTTCGTTTTTTCTTGGCCAAGTTCCAAACCCGGAGCGTTTGAGGGGCTAGTTGTCGCGCGACCAGAACACTTGTCGCGCCACGTTAAACTATCGTGGAGACATGAGATCATAGCGAAATACCAAGCCTTGACGTTATCTCCTCAACCATTCGTTGGCCAGCCTTAGAATTCAGTTGACTCCAGGTGAGGTGGTGCATTGGCAAGACTTCGAAATCTGCGACGCCTGCCAACCGTGCCGATTTCAGCGAAACGACTCCATCGCCCTTGCCCCTCTGCAAATCATCGCACTCCAGTAGGCTAGAAACACGCCGATTGAGCCGAACTGGTTCTTCCACGTTGTCGCTAATGAGCTTCCAGACTTCTCCCAAGACTCTGTGGACCGTAGGCTTCAGTGGCCCCTGGTCTCCCGCAAGAATCGTATACGCAACCTGAGGCGACCGAGGAAGCGCGTTGAGTTGCATGAGAAATTCCGACTGAGGACGCAAATCGGCCGGTGCTTCATTGAAACCATCCTTGACCATTCGCAATAAACCACGCGACTCGCGATTGGCATTCCGGTTAGCCAAGAACGCGATCTGTTCAACACTTTCCAGCAATGGACCATACTCCGCAACGGCCGACCCGTGGTTGGGCGGGCAGACTTGAATCAGCTGATCCACACCGAATTTTGTGTTGTTACCTTGCTTCGACTCAATAGCTGCCCTTGCGACCAAACCGCCCATGCTATGCGTAACGATCGTGAGCGATGCTTGTGGATTCTCGCGATGCAAAGCGTCCAGTTCCTTTGCGAGACCGCGTGCCGAGTCGGCTAGTGGTCCATCGTTGGGGTATACAAAGACACTCGCCGGTAGATTCGTGAGGCGATTGATTTCTTTCCCAACTGCCTCAGCACCTTCAGCCGAACCGTGCAGCCCGGCTAGACATACGACAATGCGTTGTGGTGGCTCGTCTTTCCAAGTGCTGGCGATTTTCCGCATTTCAAACAGTGGAACTCCATCGACGTCAGCCAACATCTTGCGTAACGCTGATTTCGCGCTGCTCAAATTCGCCACCAATTCGGAATGGTCGATCCGTAGAAACTCCTGTCTGGTGCTGGGATCGGCCTCGATTGCAAAGACGTTTGGGAACTTCTGCTCCAACTCTGCCAGATCCTCACGGGTCAACGTGGGGCTGGTATCGAATTTTGACACGCTGCCGATGATGGCCGCAACCTCGCCGGGAATCCAATGAATATCGCCTGCAACAGAATCGAAAACCGCACGGCTAGATACGCCGCCAGCGGTGAGAGGCAGCCGAGTGACTTTTGCTTTGTCTGCACGATCAGATTGACCATCCGTTCTGGGCTGTTCTTCTTTCTGCACCGGAGTGATCTGCTGAGCGTTTTCTCCAGCGCTAGGCTCAGGTCCCTCCGACTGCTTGGGGGGCGTTTGCGTCGTGTCCGACGTCTGTGCGTCAACTTTTGCTAGACACCCAAGCGAGCAAATTAACGCAGCACAGCAGCCTAAGAGCAACGTTGGAAGCTTTTTGGTACACATGGCATCTATCCCGGTTACTGCCTGCAATTCAACTCAATTGGCAATGTCTTATTCCAAGGCTGCGTGTAGACAGCCCCATGCTGCGATTCCGCGCGAGAAGTGAGCCTTGCGACCTCACATGCAAGTCCTACGTGGTACGCTGCTTGTGGATAATTCTACGATTTTGCCGCCGCAACGAACGCCGCGAGATCGTCTCGACCAGCCTTTTTCACGATCTTCGGTACAACGCCCGTTAGACTCTTGGGTCCAGACCGCCGCTACGCTCGCATGCGTACCGTCTACTAAGGAAATCTCGGGGAAG
>DNPC01000777.1 GCA_003501565.1 Planctomycetaceae bacterium
CAGCCGCTACCGCCACGCGTAGCCCGATTGTTGCTTCCATGTAGGCCCGCCTGTCCCCAGTCGGATTCGTAGCCGGCTTGGCAACAATTCGGAAAAAACACCAGCCGCTACCCGGCTAGCGCGGGGCACTTAGCGTCGCCCGCCAACTCAACACATTCGCTCACCAACAATTCGTCCACTCGGGTAATGAAAATGTCCAGCAATCCATCACCAGAGGACTCGGATTCTGCAGCCGGCGAGTCGGCCCGAATCGTTGAGCTGGAAATTGTCCTTACACATCAACAACGCTTGCTCGATGAGCTGAATGGTGTCGTTGTGCAGCAGTCGCTGGCAATCCAAAAATTGGAACGCGAGCTCAAGGCAATGCGGGACGAACAAAAGGCACTTCGAGAACACGTCAACGAAAAGGAGGCCAACCTTCCTCATGAGAAGCCTCCGCACTATTGACGCCGTCTGGCCACCGGCCGCCCAGTCGCAAAAAGTTGCCGAACTGGGGAGCAGCCATTCTTGAAAGGGCGGCCATTCTTTACAGAGCGGCTAATCCTGACTGGGGATCGCGCATGCTTAAAGACCTGCGTGTCGCTCGCGCTGGCAGATGCTAAAGATAATCTGTGACCCGGCAATTGCCTTTATCGCAGCCGCTCGATAGCCTGTAGGCTGGTGGTTGTTATCACACTGCCTTACCGCACATTATTGCCGCACTATCCCCACTTACCAGGAGCCTGCCATGCGCTGGAAGGGCCGCGAACAGAGTAAGAACGTAATCGACAATCGCGGCAAGCGAGGGGCAGTTGCAGCCGGCGGAGGCCTTGGGCTGATCGGTATCATCATTGCCGTTGTGTTCACTCTCATGCGGGGTGGCGATGCCGGCGACGCGCTGAAGACAGCTGTCACGCAGGCCGCCAAACAGGCAGCTCAAAGCCAAGCGGTGTCAGGTGCCAGGGACGCGACGACCAGTGAGGCCGATCAGGAGATGCGGGAGTTCGTCGCAGTCGTTCTGAAAGATACCGAAGATGTATGGAGCCGCCTGCTGCCGGAAATGGGGATCCGATATCGAGCACCGAAGCTGGTTATGTTTTCTGACCGAACACCGTCGGCTTGCGGAAGTGCAACCTCGGCAGTTGGCCCGTTCTACTGCCCCGGCGATAACCAGGTTTACCTGGACACTGTCTTTTTTAACGAACTTCAAACACGCTTCAATGCGCCCGGCGATTTTGCCTGCGCCTATGTAATCGCCCACGAGGTCGGACACCACATCCAGAATTTGATGGGCAAATCGATGGAGGTGCAAAGCCAACAGGCTCGCTTGTCGAAAAAAGAAGGGAATCGCCTGAGCGTTCGGCTGGAACTCCAAGCTGATTTCTTGGCGGGGGTTTGGGCGCACCACGCTCAGAAAATGAAGCAGATCTTGGACCCGGGCGATATTGAAGAAGCCTTAGTTGCCGCGCAGGCTATCGGCGACGACACGCTGATGCGAAACGCCGGTGCAGCCGTCCGCCCTGATTCTTTTACTCACGGCACAAGTGAACAGCGCATCTACTGGTTCAAACGCGGCCTCTCCCGCGGCGACCTACGCGAAATCAACCTACCGTTTGAAATCGCATACGATCAACTGTAGCCGGCCTGCTACATTCCAAAGCACCTACCCCGCGACGCGACGCCGCCACGCACAACGTCTGCCCCAATCCGAATTGACCTCCATTCACGTCTCCTGTTACGCCTCCCCGTAGCCGAATTGCCAACAATTCGGGGCCTTAGCCCAGCCTCTCCGTAACCGGATCTCCAACATACATCTGGGGCTTATGCCACGCCAACCCGTAGCCGGATTGGCAACAATTCGGGCTCAACAGCCGCAACCACGATAGCGTGCGCTCCCGAAAAGAACTATTTCGAAGCACGCATGTTCCCGGTAGCTTTACCGAAAGTCACGAAGAAACGGTCACCTCATTAGCAACGTCTTGCACCAATCAAGGCTAGCCACAAGAAGAACAAACAACACAAAGAACCCTTCCAACTTTTTGTACTTCTTGTCCTCTTTGTGGCTTATCACTCTGTGGCTTACTAATCCACCGAGATAGTCAACTCCGTGACCTTTCCGCCTAAACAGGTCGCTGCACTGGCCACGTGTCGTTCCGTTTTGTGCCCGATCGTCCAAGCATAGCGAGGGACGGGTGAAAAGCACGTTACTCGATGATTCGACGCATCAGGATGCATTTGTCGGTGTTCAGGTCGAGGCCTTGACGGTAACCGACGGGGATGGAGCGATCGATGACGTAGAACGCTGAGTGCCGCCGGTCGGTCCCTTCATCGATACCGTATTCACGCCCGATCCCCGTAACCGAATCGAACTCGAAGTACCCAAGCGTCACTCGCACCGAGAACACATTCGACCGCGTCGTCGTCAAATTCGACAACCGCGTAAACGGCAAGTGATCGTACACGGGATGCCGTGTCTGGAGCGCGGTCCCGTTGTAGGGCGAGTAGTCGGTGCGGAAGAACTGGTCTGTTGGAGGCGTAGGCGTGCCACCTGGCGGCACGACGGTACCGCGCAAAAGTGTTGTATTGACGGGCGACGTGGGCGTCGGAGTCCCGCCGGCACTGAAGACCGTACGATCGAGCACTCCATCCCGTGTTGGTGGAACCATCCCAGCCGAAGCTGGATCCTTGAACACTCCCGCGAACCGTGTTGGAAACCGAGAATCCAAATGTCCGACCTGTAGGAAATCATCGCCTCCGCCTGCGGTCGCACCACCACCGCGACTTGCTAGGAAATTGTCCCACACTGTTTGAACCACGGTATTGCCAGAACTAACCCTCGTACTGCGCGTGGTAGGCGGCAGCTGATTCCAAAGAAGTCCTTGCAATACATCGGGTTCGGAGATGTCATTAATGTTCACTCGTCCAGGTTCTACGAATTCACTAAGGCGATTCTCCGGCGTTCGCAAAGGCCGCAGGATTCTCGCAATCGCATCATTCTGCAGTGCAGTATTGGTTGCAGAAGCTGCCAAACTTGTTGCCGGTATGAACTCTTCCGAATCAGCCCAGGCGGATTTGGTCTGAATCAGATCCAAGAGCCTTGCCACTGAACCTTCATTGGGCGCGTTCCCTGGCTGGAAGTAATTGAACAAGTGTGTGAATCGGCTGGCTGCTTGAGGGAGACTATAGCTCGCGTTAGCCGTAACGCTCGTCGCCGGCGCTGAAAACTCCTGTCCGAGTTGTCCTGGCGCCGAGAAAGGCACTAGCGTAAGCTCAAGAGGATTCGAGTAATCACGATCCGGCCAATAGAGCGCCGCTGGCATAACGGACGGCGCACCAACATAATCGACTGCAATTGCTGAACCACCCGTTTCACCGCTTAGTCCGAAGGTCGAATTCAGGTAGCCTAGAGTAGTGAAGTGGCTTGCACCGCCTACTGCTGCCGTGGTTGAAGGTCGGCCGACTCCACTACCAGGATCCGCACGGAGGGTTGCTGTAAAGTTTGCGTTTCCGCCAGCAACGGCCGCAGCGGGTTGGGGTAGTTCGGTTACCGCGTAGGAGTGGAAGCTTCGGCCGGGATCGGTCAAAGGGAGAAATGGGTTGGTCCCGGTCGCATCGACCATCGCGCCGGATTTCTGACGAGACGCAAAACTATATTCGACCGGCTGCCCATTTTGGTCAGTGATCTGCTCTTCACCGGAGAAGATGGTTAGATCGATGGGAATCCAATCAATGGTGATGTAAGGATTGAAATCTGCGTGCCAGGGGCGTTCCGGATCCGCCAATCGTTGCATGAACGCGGTGCACCAATTGGCTTGGGTTCCCAATTGTGGAAGGTTGTCCGGACCATTCGCGAGTGGCTGTAGCGGTGCATACGTTTCACTATCAAACGGCTGGTCTGGCAACGTTCCCACCATCGTTCCAAAATCTCGGTATCCATCTGCCGGAAGCACCTGAAAACCGGGGGCACCGACCGCTGGATCGCCGGTTGCATCCGTACTACTGACTTGCTGAGTGGGGCGTGGGTAATAGCCGTCAACCATCGGTCCACGAACACCATAAGGAGCCGACACATTGAGACCGATTTCCCCCCAGCGTTGCAACTGATTGTTCATCGCATCGAATTCAAACACTGGTTGCGATGCAACCATCAACTTTGTGTTTCGCATCGCCGCACGGGCATTATCGACGGCTACGTTGCCGGAAGTATAGAGAGAAGCCCACTGTTCCCGGTTTACAACTGGCAACGTGCCGCTGCTCGCATTGGTCACGGACTCCATTACGATCCGATGTGCATTCGGACTGTTGATACGAGACGTAGCTGCCGATTGATTTGAGCCGAAATACGTAATTTCGCGTGGACCGACTACCAGATATTCTCCACCTGCGAGCGTAACATGGTCGGTGTTGGGATTCGTGATAGTGGGGTTCATCGTAAACACCCGGCCACGTACTTGTTCGTCGCTCAACCCCCGTGACATAAAGTCAGGGAAGGTTTGAGCTTCGACTACTAACCCGCCAGTGCCGGGCTTCCGAAACACGACGATCCGGTCGATGTTCGGAGCCGTTCGGGCGCCATTTGTATCCCACACCAGTGATGTGCTGCTCGGCGAATTAGGGATTTGGTACGTCACGCTTCCCCGACCAGCTGTGTCGCTTAGGATTCCCAATGGACTGTTAATGTCGGGGGTCTGTGGGGCTCCCGGTCCTGCGGGCGTGCTAGGATGCGGCTCACTAATTGCCAGTCGGAACACAGGATACTGGGTGACCGTGTTGCCATTGACTGTTGCGGGTGTCATCCGCCCCAGATCCAATTGGCTCGTCGCGGAATCATATAGAGCAGCAGACTTTGCCTGTGGCCACTGGTCGGTTTCGTTGGCGTTTGCGGCGGCACGTGAGTGAGTTGTCCGCAAGCAAAGGAGTTCGAGGAAGAGGCTGCCTTCAGGCAATCGATACTGATCCATGTCAGGATCAGGATTGAGCGGGTCGGTGGTTTCGGTGCCAATCCCATCGTCATCTTCACTATCGATAACACGAACGTCATGAGTTGCCAGGGATTCGGTTAGCGCAACTTCAGGAGCTTCATGTCCCCAGACAACGGTATTGGGCTCTGGGTTCCAGTATTGCCCACCGGTCAGACTGAATGGATTTCTGTCGTAAGGGAACCGCGTCATCGTTGAGTCCGCATCGCGGAAGTCAACCACATTCACCGCCCATTGGGCGATCACACGGGCACGGTCGTCACCGGTTAGTCCAGTCCCTGCGGCAGTCTTTGGAGCTTGGTGCAACTCTTCGGGAAGCACAAGCATCCCCAAGCAATACAGATTCCGCGCCATCAACTGGCGAGTCTGCACACCGAAATACAGCCGGGCTGCATCGCCGGCAGGCAGAGCCTCGTAAAGTGGATCAAAACCACCCGCGTCGATACCGATCGTTCCGCTGGTCGGGCGGGGCAAATGCCAAGTTGGGAGGTATTCACCGATTTCCGCAGTCACTAGCGAGGCACTTGTCGGGTTGTAGGTCACGCCCCGGCGCTGAAAACCGGTCGGATCAAACTCTTCATTCGGTTCATCAATTTGTCCATCGACGTCATCATCTACTCCGTTGGACATTGGGCGATTAAGATCCAACTGCTCTCCACGTGCGATTTCAAACGGAAAGAGTTCCTTCCAGGCACGAAGTGTTAGAGACGAGTCGTATCCCGTTGGAGGAGATTGAGAATACTTCAGACCATACAGGGCCTCCAGCTCTCGGTAAGCCGATAACCGTTGAATTGGAGGTAAGTTGCCCGAGCTGTTCTGAGCAAGGACGAACGCCCTCGCTGGCGTTCTCAGGTGACGGGAGCGTGGGGTAATACTGCGGAGCGCAGCTGCTCTGGCGATTGGATTTGATACATCAAGGCTTGGACTTCGCCCAGCCAAGGAACTGCGGTCCCAATCATTTGGCCGCAACAGGTTTTCCCATTCGGCAATCGTGAGCGGTTCGTCATATGCCGCCTTGTGCAGCCAACGAGATTCGTACGGATCATTCGTGCTGAAATTGTTGCCTGGCAGATCTGCGATTCGCGGATTTCCCATCACATCCAACCCGAATGTCGTCCAACCATAATCTGAATTCGGCAGGCCAGGAAGGTTTAGCAAACTGTGGGAAGGGCGGCGACCGAAAGCGTGCAGCCGGCTGGGGAAGTCATCGATCATCCGACCGGGAAGATCGTCTCCGCCGTAGCGACTACGCAAGAAATCAAGGTAAGCCGCATCATCGACAAATAGATGCCGCATCGAAGTCTCAGCGGATCCGAACCCTGTTCCTTGAGGGACGAAATTGCCGTTGCCGGATGCATAATCGTTTGCGGGCATTCCGATAGTGCGCAACTGTGCCAGGTTGCCCGTTGCCGCCAAATCCAATCGTGAGTCTAGGCTTTCGATCGTGTAGGCAGCCAGCACCTTGAGCAATTTACCTTCACGTGACGTGGTCAGCGGCAAATGCGGATCCGTCCAAACCGCATCGCGCAGACCATCGTGGTTGGTATCCACATCCCAGCCAAGGCTCGTATTCACACCAGTCGATGGATCAAGTACGACCGATCCGCATAACCATCGCGCCCACTCGACAAATTTCAGGTACTCACCGCCGCTCCAGAGTGTGCCATCATCATGGATGCAGTCGAGCTGGCTATAACCACCAGCTGCACTCCCGCTAAATGATGGGTTGGATACAAAATCCGGTGGTGTATTCGCGGCGCGACGAATTCGAATCGATAGGGGGCGACCCGTTGCTCGGATCAAACGTTGGCAAGTGTAAATCAAGTCCTGCCGAGAATAGTTGATCGGGTTATCCCAGTTGGCTAAGTAGTTGATTAGTGCCGGGCGGTGGTAGCTCGGAATGATCGCGGCCGCATTCTGTGGATTGGTGGCGGTATGGCTCAGCCACATGTTTTGAAAGTCGGCGGCATCCCAGGATTCGTTGGTATCACCAACATGTAAGTTGCGACTCGGCGAGAAGGGCTGTAAGGCCTCCGATATGTCTGCTATTCCACTGGACGGAGTGGGCGCTCCATTGGGAATCTGAAGTGGATCTGTACTGTTGACAACTGTCCCTGTGTTGTCGAGCAGCCCAGCAATACCACTTCCGAACGAACCGTAAGGCGCGGAGTTGACTAGCATTCGGTAGCCCGGGATTGGTGGAAGGCTAGGTTGAGCACCGAAATGACTGCCGTTGATCGCTGCAGCTGGGTAACACAATTGCAGTCCATCGATTGCGGTCGCCGCGCCTGTCGGACGAATCCACTCCGCTAACGAGCGCGTTGTTCCACCGACTGCCACGCGGCGATCTTCGGCATCTTGTAGGTCAATCGTTATAGAAAAAACCTGCGCAGCATCTTCGGGTGTTGCCGAAACGTAGTTTCCGGTGCCGCCCATGTATCTGACGATGCGGAAACTCTGGCCGCGGAGTGGGCCTTCGACAAACGTGACAATTCGCGACGTCCAGGCATCGTTCTGCAGTGGAAGATCACTTGTGGTTTCGGCAGTTGCTGGCTGATTGTTCGAGACAATTGGGATTCGCAAGAACCGATTGGCTATCAGGATTGGTCGCTCTGCATGCGAGCTCCCAAGGGGTTGCACCGAAGTTCCGCCAAACCGAAAACGGCGAACGCGCAATTCCTGACTAAAGTCCGCATTACCCAACGTCACGTCAGTGCGGCGTTGGCCGTAAATGTCGCCCAGTAAATCATGCCCAAAGTGCACGGATTGCCGATCTGTGGTGCCGCGGAGGACGGGGCGGACGGCGCTGTCGAGGAGTTTCTCGGGGGCAGTGCCGCGAAAATCACGGCTAGCTCGTCCCGCGTTCGCGCGGCGGGATTGGCTGGACACAACCATAAACGAAACGGCCAGCAAACTAAACAAACTCAGCATGCCGAGAACGACCAGCAAAATTAAGCCGCTACGTTTTTGTGGATTGGTTGTCATATCGTTTACTCCAAAGGTGCCGCTGCGGATCGCCAAGGATCCGCAGTCGACAATCGCATCACCTTCCCAGGGACGGCAACGCGCGGAACAAGTTCTCTGGGAGAGGTTTATCCCGCCAGGGTGATTAGTTTGTTGTCGTTACCCTCCCTCCGGGAGGGTCGAATGCGAGGTACGAGCTTTCGGGGAGGGGATGAACCCGCCCAGGGACTTCGCATCAATCTGTTACGTGTTTTGTGTTTCGGTAAGTTGTCCCGCGGCAAACTGAACTGCCAATCTCTGAATCGTCTGGACGTTTGGGTGAAATCAGCGTCATCCTGTGGGTGCTGACCCTCCCCGGTCTGCTTCGCGGTATTTCTCTCTCGTGTAGTGTTCTGTTCTGCTTAGCTTCTCTTCTTCGTTTTGCGTATGTGTTTCGTTTGGCTCGCAGAGCCGACCCTCCCGAGGGGAGGGT
>DNPC01000535.1 GCA_003501565.1 Planctomycetaceae bacterium
ACCCAAGAAAAACCAGTGCGGATGAGAGGATTTGAACCTCCACGTCCTTTAGGGGACACTAGGACCTGAACCTAGCGCGTCTGCCAATTCCGCCACATCCGCTGGTGGAAACGAGATTGTGGAATTGAGTCAGTTTTGTGTCAAGACGGGAAAGTGTATTGATCTTTGGTTGACTGAACCTTAGGTCGACTTTTGGTCGGGAAGTGCTGCAAACAACGCTGAAACGGACAGCTGTGAAAGCAGACCATCACTTTCTACTGGGATTGCTGGAGAAAACTAAGCAGACTGAGCATCTGGTCGCGATCGATTTGCTGTTCAAAGCCGCTGGGCATCAGTGACTGGCCGGAACTCTTTACTTGCTCAATTTCATTGCGGTCAACAATCACGCGGCTTCCTCCCGCCAACCTAAGCGTGAGATGCGAGTCGGTTTCATCGGTCAGCAATCCGGAATATACGGTGCCGTCGATCAACAAAACTTGAAACGACTCGTATCTAGGGTCAACTTCGCGACTCGGGTCCAAGATTGCCGTAATCAACTGACCGTAGGACTTCGCGCCCAGTTGCCGTAGCGGCGGTCCGACGTCGTTGCCGATCGCCCCCAACCGGTGGCATGCTGCGCACAATTGCGAGAAGACCTGCCGACCTTTCTCCAAACGTTCAGGTGTTACACTCTGTTCTTCAGCAAATTGAGTGTAGTCATCCACTAGCGACTGGCGCTGGCGTGTTGACTCGCGGAACAACTCTATCGCCGATTCTCGCTCTACACCGATTAACGAATCAATCAGTTGATTCGCTAAATCGATCGGCAATCGGCTTGCTTGATCTCGATGAGCGACGAAGTATTCCACAAGACGACTTCGTGTCTGGACGCTAGATACACAAGCAGTTGCCAACTGACGTCGTACAGTGGGTGACAAACTGTCGAATTTCTCAAGCACAGACACAAGCGAATTATGCATCTGGCTGCGCCGCAAAGTAGCGATCAAGACAGACCATTTGGACTGAGAAAAGTTGACCAGGTTCCTGCTTGCAATCCATCGATCCCGTTCAACGGCGGGTAACAAAGTGACTAAACTAACTGCTGTATCAGGGTATTCTTCCGCACCGATGGTTTTCAAAACGCGTTGTCGGCACGTCGCGAGCATCTCGGGGCTAAGCGAAGCGATAGCGCGTTGAGTCGCCTCTGGTGGCAGCTGTGCCCAGGCGTCCAACCAAACTTGTCGGGTTCTTACGTCACTCGCCTGTGTAACTACAAGACGACTAAACTGGTCGGCGTGCGGTCCCGCTAGCCACGCGGGCAACAGCCATTCAAGCCACAACGACTGGACCTTTGGATCCAGTTCGACGTCCCCAAGCACCGTATCGCGAACGACGCTCGGACCAGCTTCCGCGATGGCCCAACAAATAAGTGGATCGACAGTTCTTGAACCCATCTCAGCGATCAAAGCACGACAAACCTGCAATCGTTCAGCGTCCAGTTCTGGGAAACTTCTAAGAGCACGCGCAAACATCGCTTTCGACATCAAGAGTGCCTGCCACGCGTGCTGCTGCCCGCCCTCGTTTTCGACGGGCAATAAGATTAACCCCATGTTCTTTCGGATGTCTGCCGGCGATATTTGCCTCGAACACACAGCGGCGGCCAGGCAATCGTAGGCGAGACGCTGACGCGAATGATATGAAACCTCAGCTATTCCACCCAACTGCTTGCCAGCCACTTCGAAAGCGTACCAGCCGAATCGCAAGAGAAGATGACTTGCCAGCACTCGACTTGCTTCGTTCTCGCTACCACCTGCAGTCGTAGCCATGCTTTCTAAGCGCGTGCGTAGAGCAAGGCTTTCGTGTTCGGGCAGACTGGAAATCCAAGTCGACTGATTTGAGCTAGATCGTGACCGCTGCAAAGTGCCGGTGACTTTCTCAACAATAAGTTGACTTGCCATTCGTCGCCGCCAAGGATCAGAGCTGGCAAGTGCATCAACAAGCTGATTTAAGCTGAGTGTATTGAGTGTGGGTGAATCGGCTCCTAGCTGCGACTTGGGCACCAGCCGGTAGATCCGTCCGCGATCGCGGCCACTGGTTAAGTCCAGATGTTTCTTGATGACCGGCGGCAGGCTCTTCGGATGCTCAATCGTTTCTCGGTACATGTCTGCAACGAATACGGCGCTGTGGGGCCCCAAAACCAACTGAACAGGTCGGAACCAAGTATCACGGCTGCGGACCAATTCGGAAGCGTGATCGATACGATCCGCCTCCCAAAACAGTCCAGTGCGCTCCATTGACTTACGATGAATCAGGTTGCTACCAACGTCGCAAACAAGTGCGGTGGCTTGATCTGAATGGCCATATCCAAGTTGGGAGTTCAGAAAACATGTCCCGGTTGCGCCTGTGAAGTATCCAGAGGCACGTCCTCCACCTTCCACTGGGCCAGGCACAATTCCCTTCTTGCGTAATCGGGTCCTAACGGTCCGCCATGGCTCAACGGGACTGCTCCGAAACACCTCAGCTTGCGGACCATCAACGGCGATACTGCGCCGGAAACTCGGGATTGGCAGTCCAGCAGGCTCGCATTGCAACGCGCTTTCCAGTTCAACTATCTGTTGCAGGTGATTGCTGTTGCTGGTCACAAATCGTTCGCCGATGTCGTTTTCACACAGTCCATGTTGGCCCCCGCCGGAACGCTTCGACAGAAGCTGAAGGACCGGGTCAATCGCAAAATCGCGCCCTCGCAGGTTGACGGTGCGCCGATCCGTCGCCGATTCACCGAAGTCGACGTTGCCACCCGAACTGCTGGTCGCACCGGCAATTTCCGCTCGCGGGCTCCAGCACAGACTGTTCACTAGGCCTTGTACATTGTTACGCCCGAAGCCGGTGAACCAATCCTGCCTGACGTCAGATTTACCGTCACCGTCGGTATCACGAAACCAACTTATCAGCGGCGCATGCGCCACTAGCACTCCATCACGCCAGGGCCAGACGGCAGTCGGCCAACTTAAGCCTGTTGCATATTCGGTGCGGCGATCAAATTTCCCGTCGCGATCCGTGTCTTCCAAGAGCGCGATGATTCCGCGATTCTCATCTGGCTGCTCACTGTAGCCAGACATCTCAACGACAAACAATCGTTCACTTGCGTCGAACGCCAACGCGACGGGGTCGAAAACCAGAGGTTCCGATGCGACCATCTCCCAGCGGAACCCCGGCAAGACCTCGAATGTCTCAAGAGCGGCCGCCGGCTGGACGGGCCCGAAACGCGGTAGCTGACTGGAGTAGTCCAGATCCACAGAGTCAAACCGCGGAGCGGGCGGGGGAGCACTCGTCTGTGCTTGTGCCAACTGCAGCAAAACGCAGCTGAAAAGGATGCAGAGGGACAACGATAATTGCGGCATTGAACTCGCGTTGTTCAAGGTTTCGATGACATACGAGAACCATTGTACGAACTGAGACGGCGGCCAAGTACTTCGTTGGCGACTTAACGCTGTAGATTCCATTCGTCGCTGCGGTATTTCGTAGCCGCCAATTCCAGGGCCACTTGCAGTGGTGGATTCGAAGGAGCCTGTTCGGCATTCCAAGTTGCGATAAGTGCCTGTTTGATACTGTTGAGAGGAACGCCCAGATTCGCAATAAAGTCAGCATGTTCACGGTCGCGCCGGTAGCTTGGCTGTCGCGGCGGATGCTTGAGATACTTGCTGGCTAGTTGCAAATCCATGTTAAGCAGGAGCGTGCCGTGATAGAGCAGGAAGTTGCGCCGGATTCTCAGGCTGTTTCCGCTGACCTTCCGATCAGCCAGTGTAAGATCAGATGATCCGTTCAGCTCTAATCCGCCGACACATGCACCTAACCCGTCAGCGATTGTTTGCATGACGAACCGATGGGCTTCATCAACCATTCGTAGCTGCGGCCTGTGTTCGAGCGAGAGCACAAGCGAAAAGAACGCACAGCCGGGCGCGGCAACAATGGTGCCGCCACCACTATGCCTGCGAAGGACGGGAACGCGATCGGCCGTGCACCGTGCCAACTCGACTTCTTCATTGACTCTTCCGCTTCTACCCATGACAACGAATGGGCAGTGAGCCTCCCACAGCCGCAGTGTCTCACTGGCAGAGCCGCTGGATTCTGCTTCTTCCAGCAAGGCTTCATCCAACGCAAGATCCTCGGCCGGAGAGGGCATTGTGAGATCGAGGAGACGCATCTGTGAGGTGTGCCGGATTAGCGGACGGGAAACAAGAGGCTGCACTCGGACGGGAGGACACTCGACGAAGCAGTCCAGTTTACCAGGCGCTCTTAGCCGGAGCTTGCGAACTTAACCGGCCATCTGCAAACCGCTGTTGCGAAATCTAAAAGACACGACCGACCGGTGCCATTTGCATAAGCAAGTCACCAACCTAGTTCGATACGCGTTCGACGTAGTCGCCGGTTCGGGTATCCACTTTGATCACATTGCCCTCTTTGATGAATCCGGGCACGGTAAACTCTGCCCCAGTTTCAACCTTTGCAGGTTTCGTGACATTGGTAGCCGTATCGCCTTTGGCGCCGGGATCACACTGCGTAACCTCCAATTCGACTTGGATGGGAGGTGACATGGTGATGGGGTTATCATTGAAAAGAACTACCGAGCACTTCATCCCGTCCTTCAGATACTTCCAAGCGTCATCGACTTGGTCGGCACTCAATTCGTACTGTTCGAACGTCTCATCCTGCATAAAGACGAACGTTTCGCCTTGCTTGTAGAGAAACTGCGTGGAGATTTCGACCACGTCAGCGGCTTCCAATTCGTCGCCACCTTTGTACGTTCGATCGACGACGGTATTCTTCAGCAAGTTTCGCAGCTTGCATTTGTAAAGCGCGTTTCCCTTCCCAGGCTTGACGAAATTCATCTCGATCATCACATAAGGGTCGCCGTCAATCTGTACCTTCAAACCCTTTTTGAAGTCATTCGTTTTGTAGCTTGCCACGTCTAACCCTTGCGTCGGAATCGAGAAGTCCCAAAATGTCTCCAGAGTGCGGGCAATTCCGCATCGATCGAAACGCGGCCGCCAGCAAAACTGCTCAGGTCCGCGAAAACCGCCTGGAGTATCCAGTAATGGCGACGATTCTAGCCAGCAATGACGATTCTGTCGAAGGCAGTTCGAGTACAAATCGCGTTCCCCATTGGAAGGCGGAGATGAAGCAAGCGGTCCGCAGTGGCCGAGAACTATGCGAACTGGTCGGCGTCGCACGCGAAATCTCCAACCTGTCAGCGGAAGCAGACTTTCCAGTCTTTGTGCCGCCGAGCTATGTCCGCAAAATCGAATTCGGCAATTCGGCAGATCCCCTGCTAAAACAGGTTATCGGTGTGTCCGAGGAAACGCAGGGTTTTGGCCAAATCGACGCTGTAGGTGACTTGCCAGCACAAAGGGCCCCAGGTGTCTTACAAAAGTATGCTGGAAGAGCGCTTCTGATTGCATCCGGAACGTGTGCGGTGAACTGCAGGTACTGCTTTCGTCGGCACTTCCCTTACGACGATGCTCCCAAGGGCAAGCAACTCGCGGCTGCGATCGACCAGCTGACCGAAGATCCAGCCATTGAAGAAGTGATCTTTAGCGGTGGAGATCCACTGACTTTATCTGATTCCACACTCGCGGATCTAGTCGCCCGATGCGATTCGAGCACTGGTCTCCGACGTCTCAGATTTCATACACGACTGCCGGTGGTCATTCCGCAGCGAATCAATGATGAATTGTTGGGTTGGGTAGGCCGCTTGCGACTTCCGATTACTTTCGTCATGCACTTCAATCACGTCAACGAAATCTGTGATTTGGCGATCCAACGGCTACACGCTTTGCATCGCGCTGGTGCAAACCTCCTTAACCAAACGGTGTTGTTGAAAGGTGTCAACGACAATCCCGATGCACTGTGTGAACTTTCGAATCGCATGTTGGACGCACGCGTCATGCCCTATTATTTACATCAGCTTGATCCGGTTCGCGGCGCAATGCATTTCGAAGTACCTGTTCAGAAAGGCCGTGCGATAGTCGATGCAATGCGCAAACGGCTACCCGGGTACGCCGTACCGCGCTATGTCTGCGAAACGGCCGGCGAGCAGAGCAAGACACCGTTGTAATAGCGTGAGCGGAAAATCCTTGGGGTTCATTCGTAACGCCGCGAATTACAAGAACTGGGCGAGCTTGTCACCCTTGGTTGCGCGGGCGTCGACTTTAGCCATCGTTTCCGGATCCTCGACCAGGCCATCTGCGTGGTGGGGTTTACTTCGCGCATCGATAAGTAGAGATCCGCGGCAGCCGAAATGCTTGTCCTGTGTGAACGATTCCACACCATCGATGTCCGCCGCAGGATTGCTACGAGTGAACGTATTCCACAGGAAGTTCTCAAGAGACCGAGTCGCAAACTCGCTATTGTCCACCACCACGACCAGCGGGAATTGATTGAGTGGCATTTCGGCCGAAATTTCTTTACATATCTGTGCGATTGACTCACGCGCATCCGCCGAAGTGGCTTCGACGACAAGTACACCTGGGAGCGCAATTCTCGGCTTCGTGAGCGGCGACGGAAGCGCGAAACCACTGGGCAGATTTGCCGGCAGCTCGCGCTGGGGCGGCCCAGTGGCAGCTACGACCAACTTGGACCCCTGATTCAATCCGTCCCCGGTGTAGTCCAGCGTATCGATGGTCGTACTGGTGTGGAAGTGCAAATCGCGCCTCCAATCGACACGTTCAAGCACAAACCGCAGTATTCCAGGAATGTCATCGACCGATGGACATTGGGCTGTATTGCCGTCGCAGATAAACAGGTACTTGGCAAGCGACAACTGACCTTGTCCCAATATCGCACATGCCTGAGTCAGTAATTCTTGCGGGCGTTGCACATCCGCAGAGTAGGGCGTATACCGCTCACTGCCGACTGCCAACAGAAGGGGATGCACGCCTGCAGCATCGACGGCATGTACACCGCGAACGCCAGGAAGTACCGTTGGTATGACCGGACCTGTGAGTTCGTGGATAAGTTCCCCGAATACGGTGTCTTCTTGTGGCGGCCTTCCAACTACGGTCATTGGCCAAACCGCCCCATTACGGTGAAACACCTTGTCTACGGTAAGAACCGGAAAGTCATGAACTTTCGCGTAATAGCCCAGGTGGTCGCCAAAAGGACCTTCCGGTTTAACATGACCGGGTTGCACCCTTCCGGTAATGCAGAAATCAGCGTCCGCATAAATCGGCGCCGCACTTCGGGTGATCGGTATCCTGTGACCGCCGAGTGCTCCAGCAAACATCAGCTCGCTCATGCCCTCAGGTAGCGGCATTACCGCCGCAAGCGTCATCGCTGGGGCACCACCAACACTGACATTGACAGCCAAAGGCTTGCCGCGGGCTATTGCCTGCTGATGATGGACACCGATACCCCGATGAAGTTGGTAGTGCAGGCCCACCTCGCGGTCTCGTTCGTATTCGCCTCCCGATAATTGGACGCGATACATCCCCAGATTAATGCCGCGATGAGACGGGTCCTCAGGCGATTGGCTTAGAACTTGCGGGAGCGTTACGAAAGCCCCACCGTCGTTGGGCCAACAAGTCACGTGTGGTAGTTCGCTAACCTGGCATGTATTCTTCATGACCGACGCACGCGAAGTGCGTCGGGGCAGCATGCGCAATCCGATCGCAGGAGCACGCCACAACTCCCACGGTCGCTTGAGGGCTTCCTCCGGCGACGCCTTCCAACGTACCGCAGCCTTCACGCCATCGAGCGTTTTGCGAAAAACGAATCTTGCTCGCTCTAGATCGCCTAGCAAGTTGCTGGCGACCGGAAACCGGCTTCCGCGGATGTTGGAGAAGAGCAACGCCGGGCCACCGCTTCGATACACTCTCCGATGAATCTCTGCAAGTTCAAGATGCGGATCCACCTCGTCTTCAACGACTAGCAGTTTGCCGTGGCGAAGCAAGTCATCCACTAGCTGTCGAGTACTACGGTAAGCCATGTTGAGTTCAACTGATATGGAGGTCGATAGAGATTCGCTTCACGGATTTCTAGCCAGCCGATTAATGACTCCGAGTTCGAAAACAAACTCCGAATTCGCAATCACAGCCAGTTGCCGACTGAACCCTAATTAGGCACCAAGGATCCGTTGCCACGCGTGCTGTATGACAACCGCAAGCCACTGACGATCCTTCACGCTTACGCCTTGCGTTCTGAGATGTTGACGAAGCGGTTTCGCTTGCTCAGAAGTGCGCCCGAATTGTGCCCGCAGCATCTCAACGGCGCGTCCCGGTTGTTGGAGGTCCAGCTGCTTTCTGATAATGCGCAATCCAAAACGCAGCGATTCGCCAGCCATGCTACTGACGCTCGACGGTCTGGATGATGAGTATTGCACGACGATCGGGCTTCGTACCACCAGGGCGAAGCCAGGCGGCACCGAGTCGCTGGCGCCTGGCTACTGATAACTCCCGCAGGATTGCATCCACTTGCACCGAGCTGGCCAAAGCTACAATCGTGGAAGAATCGTCGATACGCGCCGCGCTCGGTTTTCCGACGAGCTTTAATCCATCCAGTGTCTCCGCAACCTCGCGAGCCAACGTGGCAATACTATTGCCTTCCACCCTGAGTGAAGCCACTGCGGAAGGAAGGTTTCTTGGGAGCCGACGCCGCCCAAGCCCCATCAATGGCGCAATTTCAGTTAGCGTTTGTTCTATTTCCGCTAGTTGCCAGACGTCGGTTTGAAACACGTAATGCCGGCCAGCGGCCAAAGGCGTTTCGGGCTTGAAATCAGGCTCAGGGAGCAGAGCGTTGATTTCTTCGTCAGTAAGCGTTGCCTCGACTGGCGAATTTTGCCTCGATCTTGTGGTTTCCCGCGCGTCCGTCATTGCCTCGCTTGGACGATCGGCCACTGCGCCGGAATTCGCTGATTGAGTTTCCGGACGGGACAAAGCCCCACTGGAATTTGAAGTACCTGGATCAGCACTTGGTGACGCGTCGCTCGGCTGAACTGGATCGGCTCCAGTGTCTGGTGCAGCCGTTTCGACTTGCGGGGGTAACTCGGACCGCATCGCTGATTCCGGTGGCGGTAGCGATTCGATGTCAGCCGGGTTGGATTCGCCTTTCGAGGTTGGTTCCTCCCCCTGCCCCGCCTCGACGGAAGGACTTATCGCAGGCGTACCAGACGCAGCGCTGGGCAATCCTGGGAGCGTGCTTGCTTCCGCGTCGATTCCGTCCGATTCAAGTTTTGCATTGCCAGGGACGCTCTTTTCAATCGTTTGATTTGCCCCACCACCTCTTGGCAGAAGCGGTTCGGTCATCGGCAACTGCGGCAGATTGCCTGCCAAGTTCATGACGCCCGCTTCTGAATCTATCTCGGGGCTGGCAGACACGGGGCTGGCAGATTCGGGGCTGGCAGATTCGGTACTGGCCAGTGGAAGTTGTTGGTCGTCCGTAATGCTGTTGTCAGCCAAGCTGGGCGGAAGATTCTCCTGCAAGCTGGAGTTTTGCCCCATCCTATTTGTGTCGGGCAAGTTGAGCGAATTCGCTGACTCGCTCCCTGCGCGGCCAGCAGCACGCATTGCAGCAGGTTCCGGTAGTGGCGCGGGCGTGCCAGCTGACGGTTCGGCTCCGCGGGCTGAAGCCGCCATCGAATCCAATCCCATGCTGTTCCCGACCGCCCGCTCTAACTCTCGCTCGAGTGACTCCGATCCGTAGCCACCGCCAAACCCGCCATCGCCAAATCCGCCA
>DNPC01000397.1 GCA_003501565.1 Planctomycetaceae bacterium
CGCCTACGTGTGGGAGTCGAATCTGGGGACAGACTCGACTACGCGTGGGGGAGGGCAGTGGACGGATTAGTGTGCAATGCGGCCAGCTGTCTTTCGGGTGTCATAATCGGGGAAAAAGTAGAGGCCGTCGAATTCCTCGACAACCATGTAAGCAGTTGGCGTCAGAGGTAGTTTTGCGAGTGTCCCGTCGTCTCGAAGCTCGGTTAAAACTGATGCGAGCATTTCTCCAAAAACAGCTTGAACCGCGTCTTCGTCTTCGTAATTCTGTAACGTGATTTGCGTTCCATCGTGCTTGGTTACCTCAACTGTCTTTTCGTCGCAAAGTGCCTCGCAGGCCACAGTCCACTTCGGAAATGGGCAAGTGTTCGTTTCATTGTCGATATGAACTGTCCACTCACCGTCAACCTCAGCATCTTTCCGCGTGTCGAAGACGAGATTGGCGTAGCCGCCTTGAGCGGCATAATAGCCAAGCGTTATTAAACCAATCGGATCATCATCTTCGCCGGGCCCAAGATTCTCGTAGACCGGGTAGTCTCTAATCCGCTTTTCAATGTACTTGCGAAGCTTAACGCTGTCTTTCTGCAGATCGAGTTTCATGATGGTTCGAATCGAGGAGGAGGCTTAGGCGTCCCCTGATTTTCATCAGGAGCGGACCGTACACCGGTGAAAGTTGTAGTTGAAAGAGTGGAAGAGAACTGTCAAGTGTTCTCCAACTTCGTGGTTTAACAAGTGCTCACAGAATGTAAGCCAAAGTGAATTAATCGACTTGAGGGGATTCAAGGACAATCGACGAGATAAGTGTGGATGAAAGCCGATTAGTGTACCACAACCCTGGCGGGAAACGGAAAAACCAATACGCGCTATCGGCAACAATCGGAGGCAGTCCTCTAGCCCTCTACGGTTGCCAAGTTTCGGCAATTCGGTGGGTTTCAGAAGGCAAGCAAATGCGACAGCCAGCAGCGATATGCAAACCGAACGAGCCACGCTTGCAAGGAGCCACCGCAAGCTTTGAAAGCACCGAGAGTGATGGGAGTGGAGGTGTGTGGCTCGCTTTGGCGAGCGTTGTTAAGGGGTTGCGAGTCTGGGGACAGACTCGACTACGTGTGGAGGTTCGAGTCTGGGGACAGACTCGCCTACGTGTGGAGTTCGAGTCTGGGGACAGATTCGGCTGGGTGTGCAAGTAACGAGTGTGGGGATAGGCTCGGGCGGTGTGTGACGCGAGGGTGTGGGGGGATGAGGCGTGTGCTAGGCGTCTTCTTCGTAGGGCCATTCGTTCTTGGTCCAAAGGCCGCCGTCGACAAAGATCGTCTGCCCAGTGACAAAGCTGGCTTGGTCACTAACGAGAAACTGCACCATCTGTGCGATGTCTTGCTCTGTGCCCGCGCGACGCAGTGGAGCAATTTCGCCCCAGGTTTTTGCATAGTTGGGGCTCTCGGCACGCGTGCGATCATTGACGATTGCGCCCGGCGCGATGCAGTTTACGCGGATCTTGTCAGGCCCAAGCTCGACCGCTGAGACTTTGGTCAACATTTCGATACCGCCCTTGCTGCAACAATAGTCAACTAAGTCCGGGAACGGTACTTGGTTTGCACCAGAGCCGATGTTGATAATCACGCCGCCATCGCCATGGGCTTTCATCAGGCGAGCAGCACGCTGGGAGACCAGGAACGTGCCCTTTAGGTTGGTGCGAATCGTGCGATCAAAGTCCTGTTCGGTCAGTTCGACCAGTGACGCGAAAGTCTGGATGGCCGCGTTGTTCACGACGACTCCCAGAGGGGCCGCTTCGGCGCTAATCATTTCGAAAAGCTTGTCCATTTCTTCGCTGCTTCCAACGTCTCCGTCGAAAGCCAGCCCGTCACCACCTGCTCTTCGCACAAGACTCAACGTCTCGTCTGCTCCGTCTGGATCACGAAAGTGGTCGACGACGATTTGGTAGCCGACCTGCGCGAGAGTGATTGCAATTTGGCGACCAATTCCACTGCTTGCACCTGTGATCAGAGCAGACTGCATCGACGTGTCCCTTGTTAATATGCGCGATTTGAGCCTAAATGGTCTAAACTACTGCATGCGTAGTTTCGAGGCGCCCAGGAGAACCCAATGCGAGATCTGACAAACCCGAAGGCGATTATCGCAAAAGGACTGTTGTTCCTCGTATTGGGGGGCCTAGCTTCGGCAATCATTTTAGTGATCGAGCCAGATCTGAGAATTGCAGCACTGCACATTGTTGCAATCTGGGCGTTTTGCCGCTTCTACTACTTTGCGTTCTATGTCATTGAGCACTACGTCGACGACGGCTATCGGTTTGATGGCCTGGTCTCGGCAGCGAAGTACCTGGTCAGTCGGTGGCGCGTCAGAGAATGATGAGAAGCTTGTGCGGTCCTAGTGAATCCGAAAGCACTCGGGTTGTCCGCCGATGCGTCGAGCGCTGCCACAGGTTCGGGTACTGCATGCCCAGGGCAGAAAAAGCTTACCGAGTGAAAGCAATCGCGACTTTATTCAGCTCGGGCAAACATCCGACCGACGCGATCAATCAAGTGCCACTGGAGTACCATCAGCACAACGGGGGCCGTGAAGTAAAAGAATTGTCCAACGCGCGCTTGGATCTCTGGAGGTGCGTATTCCGGGAGCGCGGAATTCACCGTGAGGCACACGACTGCGTTGGCGAGCAGCATACATACGCTGACCCCAATCACGAATCCCGCATACATGCACCCAGACAATGCACTCGTTAAGGGACGATCTGCAAATGAATCGGTCTCGGTTGTGGGGGAGACCTGTGACATTCAATTCTCTCCGCAGAAAAAGCAAGTACGCCGGATTGAACACGTACCAAGGCCATGAAGCCGAACTGGACCTAGCCCGCCGTTGGTGTGTCAGACCGCAAACGGGAACGGGACAACACTTACAAGCACGAGTGTGATCAGGAAACCGGTCAGGCTTAGTATAGACAGTAAAACAGTCCAGCTGCGAAGTGTCTCCTGTTCGGTCAATACACCCATTTTGGCGAATACCCAAAAGCCCGAGTCGTTCATCCAAGATCCCATGAGAGAGCCAGCCCCAATGACGGGTACTAAGTAGGCGGGATGAAAGCCCAAAGTTTCGTTTTGAATCAGTGGCGTAGCAATTGTCGCGACCAGAGAAGAACTGATAATCATCGAGACGGTGCTTGAACCCTGGGCGACCTTCAGCGCTGCTGCCAAGCCGTAGGCAACGGCCAAAACGATCAAGCCTCCGCTGTCCTGTCCCTCGAAGAACGACTTCACCACGTTCTGGATTTCTGTCATTGCAAGCAGTGCACCAAAGGCTCCACCAGCAGCAGTAATCAGGATGATCACTCCGCCGCTTAGCAGAGCATCTTCTACGTGGTCGGCAAGCTGCTTCAAACTATGCCCTTGAACCTTCCAGCATAGAAAGATCGCAAAAAGTGCGGCCAGGATCATGGCAAGATTCGAATTGCCGAGTAATTGAATCCAGCCGCCGACACTAGCCAGGGTCCCGTCAGGGTTATCCTTGGCGGTTTCACCATAGATCGTACTAAAGACCGTGTCGAGTGTAATGAGGAGAACGGGTAGTAGCACCGGCAAGATGGCGAGTGGAAATGACGGAAGCACATCAAAATCGCTTTCCTCAGATTCCTTCCCTGCACCACCTGCCATCGGACGCATTTCAATTGGCATCACTCGGTTCAGCCAGCCAGCCGCAAACAGTCCGACAACAGCTGAGGGTGCACCGATCAACAAACCAATTAGCATCACTGGCCCCACGCTCACCTCAAGGGTATCTGCAACTAGCAGAGGCCCGGGGGTGGG
>DNPC01000885.1 GCA_003501565.1 Planctomycetaceae bacterium
GTGTTGTGACTTACACGCCTGCAGCCAACTTTGTCGGCACGGACACGTTCTTCTACATGGTTACTGATGATGGAACCAGCGGTGGGCAGCCCGATCCGCAGACATCAATCGGTACAGTGACCGTCACGGTTACGGGTGAGAACGATCCTCCCGTGGTCGGTACGCCACTTGGCGACGTGACGATGAACGAAGACGACCCGGCGATTAACATCGACCTGAGTGGTACATTTGTTGATCCGGACTCCTCTGATCCAGGCAGCACCGAGACACTGACTTACGTCGTGATCTCGAACTCCAACCCGGGATTAGTGAACGCCACCATCGTCTCAGGACAACTAAATCTCGAGTTGATTCCAGATGCAAACGGTACCGCAGAGATTGTTGTCGAAGCGACAGATTCCTCAGGCGAATCGGTGCGTGACACGTTGACGCTGACCGTCGAAGGCCAGAACGACATGCCGCGTCTGGTCAACGCGATCCCAGACCAAACTGCTGAAGAAGACGGGGACAACCCAACCATCCAGCTCAGCCCGGATTACTTCTTCGATCCAGATGTGGCGACCAACGGTGATGTGCTGACATACGCAATCATCAGCAACTCAGACCCAGCCTTGGTTACGCCAGTCATCGCAGGGGATATCCTGACGCTCGAGCTAACACCGGATCGCTCCGGTGGTTCGGAAATCACGATCAGTGCTACCGACCTTAGTGGGCAAACGGTATCGGATACCTTCATCCTCACCGTGACTCCAGTCGATGACGTTCCAGTAACACAGCCGGATACCTATGAAGTACAGCAAGGTGAGTTGCTGGTTATCAGCAATCCCGCGGCTGGCGTCTTGGCAAACGACTCTGATCCAGAGGGTGACGACATCACCGCGGTCTTGGTCCAAGGTCCGTCCAATGCAGTCAACTTTAACTTGAATGCTGACGGTACATTCAGCTACGACCACCGCTTCCTGGCTGGCATGGACAGTGACTCATTCACTTATCAGGCAACAGATGGCAACGGTAGTAGTCTGGTCACCACGGTAACGATCACGATCACGGATCCGCCACCGCCACCTCACCAGAACTCGGCCAACAACTTGGACGTTAACGCGGACGGGTTCGTGACGCCGATCGACGCCCTGCTGATCATCAACTACTTAAATGGCAACGGTTCAACGACCGTTGATGATCTACCACCTCCACCTCCGTTCCGGGATGTCAATGGCGATAACTTCATCGCGCCGAACGACGTTTTGGCGGTCATCACCTACCTGAACTCGGTCAGCGGTGGTGGCTCAGGCGAAGGCGAAGGGATGATTGATGTAGCCGCAGACTACTCTGCCATGGGTGCCACATTTGCTACCCAGCAAATCGCCAGCCGAACTCAGCCTAGCTCGATTGGAGTCCGGATGGTGCCGCTGGCCGAAGGCGAAGTTTACGGTCCGCAGTTGCCTCAGACAGCCGCCGAACGAGTCTTTGACGAAGTTGGCTCGGCTCAAGCGGTCGACGGCTGGGTCCCCAGTCACGACGATGACGAGGACCGAGAGACACCTGTTGATTTCGCTTTGGCTGACCTGCTGGGCGAAAGTGATGAAAATGGAGGCCTTTAACGGATGACAAATCTCCCGACTCGATCACAATCGAATTGACGAAAACCGTGGCGACGCGGGGCCAGTTGTTAGCTGAGGCCCGCGTCGCTGTGGCAGTTTAGAAGCGCAAAACACCTACCCACCAATCCCGTCCACTCCCCTCATGTCCGCTGACTCTTCTATCATCATGCTGATGGAACTATTGCAGTCGTACCGCAGCCCTGCTGCGTATGCTGCATCTGCGCGCGGCCCCGGATACGTGGTTGGTTCTTTTCCTAATACCAAGCAATCCTTGTTAATAAGCTCCTTGGAAGGTAAGTCGAATGGCTAGCCATTTCTCCGCAAGCACACGGCCGGACTCCTCTACGCTGAACAAGCGTCAGCTCATGCGTCGCGCCGTCCTGGAAACGCTCGAGCGACGTGAACTGCTGGCAGCAGATTCAGCGGGCGTTGTGTTCGCGCCTGGAACCGCTGCGGACTACGTTGATGACGTTATCGGCAGCTACCTTCAGGGAGCCCACGCCAATGGCGAGAGCGGCAATGCCAATGCACCGGGCCCGCGTTGGAATAATCCGACCGGTGGCGTAAGCCCCAATGAAGGTGATCCCTCGGTAGTGAGCTGGAGTATCGTGCCGGATGGCACGATAGACACAGCGAACAACTCGCAAACAAACCTCATCGCCTTCATGGACAATATCTATGGCGGAGGCACAGGCCCCGTAGAGAACCGTCCGTGGTTCAACATCTTTGAGCGTGCCTACGACCGTTGGAGTGAGGTTTCCGGTCTTACATTCGTTTACGAATCGGCCGACGATGGTGCGCCCATGGGTGGGACCAACCGAGGCGTCACCGGTGTGCGCGGTGATGTGCGTATCGGTGGCCGCCCGATCGATGGCAACTTCGGCGTCTTGGCCTTCAACTACTTCCCGAACAACGGCGGGAACGCAGGCTTCGATGGCGACATGATCATCGACACCAACGACGTCTTTTACTTCAACAGTGCTGATGGCCCCAATGGTGAGAACCGCGCGCTATCCAACGTCCTAATGCACGAAGCCGGTCACGGTATCGGCTTGGGTCACACGATTCCGGTCAATCAGACCAAGCTGATGGAGC
>DNPC01000645.1 GCA_003501565.1 Planctomycetaceae bacterium
CATTAGACGCCAAGTGGCGGCAGGTGTCGCGCAGCTGCAGCGGCGTGTCCAGGTTGAGTTTGCCGTCTTGCTCTAGTTGACGCAGCAATGGTAATTTCGCAATAACTGGCGTGCCAAACGCTGATGCAATTTGGTGTTCATTTCGGAGTGTGGGGCAATTCATCTCACGCAGCAATGCGATTCCAAGGCCACCCAGCAGCCCAATCAGGACTACGCTGGCTGCCAGCAGTTTCTTGTTTGGACTGGCGGCCCGTTCGACGAAGGTAGCAGGCTGAGGAATTGTCACACTGGAAATACGCTCATCCAACAGTTCGTCAATGATTCTCGCCTCTTCGAGCTTTTGCCGTAGGCCAATTAGACTGTCTTCGCGGACACGAGCATCACGATCGAGATTGCTGAGAGTTTGTTCGTGTTGATGCAACAGGTTTATTCGTTCTCTCAAGTCTTGCTCTTGTGCTGATTTCTTGGCAAGCATCGACTCAAGGCCTGCAACGCGAGTTTGAAGCTCTTGGAGATCACTTTCTAACTTGAGCTTAACCGGGTTGAGGGTCGTGCTGCTGTTTACCCTGTCACTTTGCATTTTTGTCAGGATCTTCTGGGCACCTACAAGCTGTTCACGTACCTGCTTGAGTGGTGGATAGTCATCGGTGTATCTGGCCCCAAGGCTCTTTTCTTGGACCTCCAGTTCATAGACACGCTGCCGCATGCCGCTCCACGTCTCATCGAACACCTCTTCTTTCACAGATACGATTTCTGATTCGGTCTTAGCCAGACGGCGTTCTAAGTCTAGCATCTCCGCTTCGGCTTGTTGTAGTTGGCTGACCGCGGAAGCCTTTTCTCGCTCGGCAGCAGCTATTTGTTCGGTCAGTATTCCCAGGTTGGCCGTTATGGAAACGATACCGTTCTGCTGCTTGAACTCGCTTCGCTCGGAGAGCAACTCCGACAATTCAATTTCTGCTTGGGAGACTTGCGAGCGAAAGAAGTCTTGGGCGCCGGATGTATGCGACACATCCAAGTGTTGCTGGAGATACTGCTGGACTACGGTTTGGGCTAACAACTGCGCCATATGAGGCGTCTGGCTGGTGGCGTGAATGTTAACAACGTTAGACTGTCGAGGTGACGAGATAGTTACGGTACCCTCGACCTCTCTTATTGCCTGCTCACGCTCACTCAACTCATCACGAATTCCGCTGTACAGAAGCACAGAGCTGAGAGTGTCTTTGGCAAACTCGACCGAACCGATGACCAACTTGCCGACAGCGGACTTTTGCTGCGAATCCGATTGGTCAACAGTTTGATCGTCGTCTCGCATTTCAGGTGGAACAACACCATCGAGAATTGCGCTTTCCCCCAGCGCTTCGACCACACGCTCAGCAAGTTTACGACTATTCAGGACCTCGAGTGCCGAGTTGACTTCCTGTTCGACAGTCTTCTCCATTACGAGGGTTTGGCTGGTTGTGGCGGTTGGATCTAGGCCGATACTCTCGTGTCCGATTCGTATCAGGAGCTTCGCTTCGGATTCGTAGGTTCGAGGCCAAGCTATGATGGCTATCCAAGCTGCAAGCACGGATAGCGTCACGAAAACAATCAAGAGACGGAAGTGCACGAAAGGCACTTCCAAAAGAGCCAGGAGGCTACCGGTCAGAGTCGGTGGTTGTGGCTCGAATCGTTCGGCAGGCCCTAATGAGCGAGGCCTTGCAAGGTCGAAGTCTGACCCTAGCGGTACCGATTCAGGCACCGTCAATTCTTGTTGGTCATCTTCGTGGTTCATGTTCGACAACTCTCTAGTCAGCCCGCTAGGGCAGAATCGAATCTTTCTGTGCCGCCAATTTCGTCGCCTCGGCAACCCGCGAAACATCCTGTCGTGTCATCTCAGGATACATCGGAAGCGAAATAATTTCACTCGCTAGCCGTGTGGCCACCGGCAATCCGAGTGGAACCGTTGCGCAATCCTCAAACGGCTGAGCCTCCGAGAGTGGATGAGGGTAGTGAATCCCACAGTATATTTGTCGTTCTGCGAGAAATTTGAGCAATTCGTCGCGTTGAGGATGGCGAATGACAAATAGGTGATAAACGTGCCGACAATTCGGTTTTTCAGGTGGTAGAGTCACCCCCTCCGCTCCCGCGAGCGCCTCGCGATACCAGCTGGCTACCTGTCTTCGAGCCTCAGTCCATTGTTCGATGTACTGCATCTTGGTCAGCAGAACGGCAGCCTGAACAGTATCGAGGCGGCAATTGAACCCCAGCCGATCGTGGACGTTCTTCCTGACTTGTCCATAGCTGCGTAGCAGTTCGATCTTGTCGGCTAACACTGGATCGTTGGTTACCGCGGCACCTCCATCGCCGAAGGCTCCCAAATTCTTGCCGGGGTAGAAGCTAAAACAGGCAACATCCCCCCAACTGCCGATACGCTTTCCATCGATTTCAGCTCCGTGCGCCTGGGCCGCATCCTCGATGACGCGGAGGTTGTGCCGGGACGCAAGCTCCATAATTTGTGGCATGGGGGCAGGGTGCCCGTAAAGGTGCACTGGGATGATCGCCCGAGTGCGTTCGGTGATTGCCGATTCCAGTTGATTGACATCAATGTTGAAGTCTTCTTCGTCGCAATCGACCAGGATGGGAGTCGCGCCACTGTAATGGATGGCGAGCGCCGTCGCTGCGAACGAATTGCCAACTGTAATGACTTCGTCGCCTGGGCCTATCTCAAGGGCGCGCAGTGCTAGATGAAGCGCATCGGTGCCATTGGCTAAACCAACACAGTGTTTTGCGTTGCAGAACTGGGCAAATTGTTGCTCGAACTGACTGACCTGTTCGCCGAGGATGTAGCCTGCAGAGTCAATGACATCGCCGATACGCTCAAGCACCTCTTGCTTGATCGCAGCGGATTGAGTCTTTAGATCTACCAGGGGAATGGGAGTTTCCATAGTTTATGTACTTAGAAACATGTGATGAAAGGCTGGATTCTAGTTGTCTGGATTCTGGCTGCCGGTAGTTTGCGGCTACGAAAAGCACTGCGTTGCAACGCAGTGTTTGCCATACGCTAAAGCATCGCGGCTACGAACTTATCGGCCCCGTACTCTGGTGAATGCCGGGAGCTGAGGATTGACTTTTCGATTCAACTAGCCGCTGCTGACGCTCTTTATCGGTCATACCGCAGACGTCGCAGCGATCTTGGCCGCATGCGAGCGGGGCGCCGCACACGCATACCGATCCGGCGATCGTGGCAGGGTTGCCAGTGACGAGAGCAAAGTCAGGCACGTCTTTCGTTACTACCGCACCCGCTCCCACCATGGCGAAATAACCAATCGTCCGCCCCGGTAATATCACGCAGCGAGCACCGAGTGTGCATCCCCGGCGCAGCGTGGTGGTCTTTAGCCAGCTACCTTTGCTCGCGTACTTTGAGCCTAGATCCTGCATCCGAGGTGAACGTGGATGGAGATCATTAGTAAAGGTGGCGCCTGGGCCGATGAAACAGTCGGCTTCGATATAGATCCCCTCCCAGACGCTGACTGCATTCTTTAAGGTGACGTTGTTGCCAATTCTGCTGCCACCTTCGACAAAGCAGTGGTCGCCGATGTTAACACCTGTACCAATGGA
>DNPC01000260.1 GCA_003501565.1 Planctomycetaceae bacterium
GTTTCAGTTCGCCAGCTAATGATGCGTAGCGGCTACGGCCAAACCGAAGCTGCCGAAAATCTACAGCAGGTTTGGGCCTCTGCTGTGGGGCCGCAGCTGGCTGAACGCTCAAGGCCAGGCAATATTTCGCGCGGTATCTTGACTGTTCATGTTGCTGACAGTCCCACCATGCAGGAGATCTCGTTCAGCAAGCGTGCGATTCTTAAGAAGCTTGTAGCAGCAATCCCGGAAGCAAATCTGAAGGACATCCGAACTCGGATTACGCACTTGGAATAAATCTGGGACCGCTCGCGATGCGCAGATCACGAAGTTCGCTTGCTGGTCGTGCGATACTAGTGCGAACGACTTACAAATTCTTCCACCGACCCACGCGATGCATGACGTCAAATTGACTGTCATGCGTTTTCTGGCTAGTATCAAACCGACGGCATTTGCGGCTGGCTGCTTTATCTTGGTGGCTCAGCTGTAAGCTCCGCTCAACCTTATCCTTTTCTTCTTCGAACCGCCTTGCCCGAGCACCCGGTCGAAGCTTCCCTCCTAGTGCACCGAGCCGGAACCAGAGGTAGGTCCATGGGCAGCTCTTGGGTAACCAGGTATCCGTTGTCACAACGTCGAACCAAGAGGCGACAACGTCAAAAAAGACAACGTCAAGAAATACGTGTACTGTTTGCTGAGCAGTTAGAAGATCGCCGATTGTTGGCCGTAGGAGGTGCAGTCGCTGATTATCAGTTCACCAACCATGGTCGAGACGGACAATCCGAGCTCTTCTCACGTGACTTGGACGAAGACTCTGTTGCCGGTGATATATCCTCACCGCTGCCACTGGGGAGTACCGGCAACGGCGATCCACCCCGAGGCTTGGCCCTAGGTAGTGCCTTTGATGCAACGGCTGAACCGTCACCTGCCAGCGGATCCCCCGATTATTTTACATTCACAGTCACGCCGGATTCGGGCAAGCCACTGGATCTCGCGCTACTGACCATGATGGTTCGGCGCAACGACCCAGATGCAAAGAATAGTTTCTCGATCTATTACGATGAGGATGCGGGCCCAGGTGGTGACAACTTTGCGACGCGACTATTTGCAGGGCTAGTCACGACGGAGGATCGATTCGAGCACTTCAATATCCCTTTGGAAGGTCAAGCCGCGTTCTCAAATCTGACCGAACCAATTACTTTCCGTTACTACGCCTGGGGGACTGCAGGTGTCTCTGCGCAGCGAATTGATAACATTCGCCTTCATCGTAGCGTGGATAGTCCCAGCAGCTCCGAATATGCGTACTACAGTGAGTCAGGGCGATTGATCAATCCGTTGGACGCCCTCGGAAACCGCGTCCCTGATTTTTCCGCTGCGGGATTTCGACATGGCGAAGAATCAATCCCCAACGTAGACGCTCTCGTAGGCACGGAGCGAGTCGTGACGGTTTCACCCATAGCGGGAGATGATACGTCAAACATCCAGAGTGCGATTGACGCTGTCGCCGCGCTCGATCCGGTTGGCGATAGTGGCTTTCGTGGCATCGTTCAGCTGACGGCCGGTGAGTTCCAAATAGCAGAGAATATATCAATCCTCACCAGCGGGATACTTTTGCGGGGCACCGGTGACGGAGAAGATCCTAGCCAGAATACGGTTTTGCGGGGCACCGGTACAGGGCAGCGTTCGCTCGTACATGTTGGGCGATCCAGCGGGTTTGCTTCAGGTGCAGGTGCGGTCCGGAATGTCGTTGAGAAATATGTGCCTGTTGGCGCAACCAGCTTACGTGTTGACTCAACTGATGGCTGGGCGGTTGGCGATCAGGTCATCGTGCGGCGCCCGAGTACTGCCGCGTGGATCGCGGAATTGGGAATGGACAACATCCCGCCCCGATCCGACGGCAACCCGGTCACGCAGTGGCAACCTGGCCAGTACGATCATCTGTATGAACGTGTAATCACATCGATTGAAGGCAACCGAATCCACCTAAACGCGCCGATCATGACGTCGCTAGAAACGCGTTTTGGCGGTGGAACGGTCTATAAATACGAGTTTGATCGAATCGAAAATGTTGGCATCGAGGCAATTCGAGGTCGATCGGACTTTGCATCTGATACGGATGAAGATCACGCGTGGACATTCATACAGCTCAACGCAGTCAAGAACGCTTGGGTGAGCCAAGTGACAGGCCAGCATTTTGGCTACGCAACGGTGCATGCGACCCTGCGATCTTTTGCTGTCACAGTAGACAACGCTCGCAGTCTTGACCCTAAGTCGATCATCACCGGTGGTCGACGATACCCCTTTGTGATCGATGGGCAATTCATATTGATGCAGAATCTGTACTCTGAAGAGGGGCGGCACGACTTTGTAAACAACTCCCGACACCGCAACCGTGGCCCAAATGTGTTTCTAAGCGGAACTGCGGTTGGTTCACATTCAACTACTGGCCCTCATCAGCGGTTCTCAACGGGGACACTCTACGACACCATTTCGACCGATCATCAAACCGAAGCTCGCAATCGCGGAAACTTCGGTAGCGGTCACGGTTGGGCAGGAGCCAACATGGTGTTCTGGAATAACACATCTGCTGGCTTTTTGGTGCAGAACCCACCCACTGCGCAAAACTGGTTGATCGGTTCTACTGGTCCAATTATCAATGACACCCGTTTCGGTCAGCAACCACCGGCGAACGTCGACGCGCATGGTACCGCGATTGATTTCGGACGCAGCGACAACCCGCTCAACAGCCTCTACGTCGCCCAGCGGAATCAGGCGGACGCAGACAAATCACTGCAACGCACCGAATACGTGCTGGGTGATTTCGATTTGCGTCAGTTCGACGGCGATGCTAGCGACGATGCGGTCTACGCGGATCCCCAATGGCTCACCGCAGTGTCTGCCGCGGCTAGCGGCAAGATGGTAGCGAAGTCGGACGAATCGGCCAGCGGTCAAGTCGTTCCTTTCTCGTTCCAGGTACCGATTCACGCTGACGAACAAGCTTATGCTGCCACGCTTTCGTTAGGTCTCGCAAGCACGGGAGGTTCAACGGCTGGCGATGGTTTGTGGTTGGATGCGGTTGGCGACCGAAGGTCGTTTGAGTCGTTGGGGGTTGAGAGCTTGTCACCTGATGAAACGACGGTTCTAACCTTCGAACTTGAACAAGAAGATCTTTCGCTCCTCAACGATGGTCTCTTGAACCTAGCGATCGATTCGAACACGACACTCGACTGGGCGCATGTAGACCTAGTGAAAGGGCCGAGACAGCTTCTCACAATGCAGGTGGAAGATGCTGCTATTCGTGAGGGAGAAGCTGGCACAACAGCAACTCTAACGAGGAACTCGGACATTAGTGTCCCGCTGAATGTTACTCTCACTGCCAGCGATCCAGGTGAAGTAACCTTGCCATCTCAGGTTTCGTTTCCAGCGGGAGTGAGTGAAATCACTTTTCCCATCGCTGGCGTGGAAGACGACGAAGTGGATGGTACGCAGCGCGTTGTCATTCACGCCGCTGCAGAATCGCATGATGAAGCAATTGCCGAAATCGAAGTCGAAGACAGCTTTGTCGCTACACTTTCTCTCGAGATCGATCGGAATTCACTCACGGAAGGAGGCCAGCCTGCCAACGCGACCGTGATTCGAAATGGACGCGTTGACGAAGTCTTGAATGTTGAGCTAACCAGCAGTGATCCGACGGAGGCGGTTGTTCCCGATTCGATTACGATACCTGCGGGCAGTGAGTCTGCTACCTTTGAGATCAACCCACTGGAAGACGGACTCCTCGATGGCACGCAGTCAGCTACAATCTCAGCGACAGCCGCGGGCTTCCTGGGTGCTAATTCCGAGCTACAAATCCTAGATAGCACTCTTACATCGTTGACCTTGATCGTCGATCGCCCGACGCTCCGTGAGGGAGGATCCGTCTCGATTGGTACGGTGACACGCAACTCGTCGCTCGATGTAGCAATTGACGTCGCATTACTGACCAGCGACTCGACTGAAGTTTCCATCCCCGATCAGGTGACCATTCAATCAGGAAATACTTCGGCCGCGTTCTTCATTACGCCGCTGGGTGATGGCTCCGTAGATGGAACGCAAGTCGTCGAAATTACAGCTTCGGCAGAAGACCATAGCCCTGCCGAAGCCGTGGTCTCGGTAACGGACGCGGACGTTGCGACTCTTTCGTTGTCGGTTGCAAGTTTGACGCTGATCGAAAGCGGCGGTGAAACGACTGCGACTGTCAGCAGAAACACTCCAGTCGATGCCCCGTTACAGGTCCAAATTGCTGTTGGTGACAATGGTGAGGTTGCGGTGCCGGGTTCAGTGGTCATTCCGGCTGGCCAAACGTCGACAACGTTCCCCATCGTTCCAGTTGATGATGATGAGGTCGATGGCACTCAGAATACGGAAATCTCAGTGACAGCTCCGGAACACGGTGGTGATACTGAGTCGCTGGAGGTCCTTGATGATGATCAAGCTATCGTAACCATTGAGGCTTCGTCGACGGATATACTTGAGGCAACGGGCTCGACGACGATAACCATTCGACGCAACTTCGATTTAGAACAGACCCTTAGCGTGCGGCTCACAAGCTCATTCCCCGGCTTGCTGCCAGTTCCCTCCACCGTCGAGATTCCAGGTGGTACGGCATCAGTTGATATTCTGCTTGAGACGGTTGACAACCGTAGAGTCGACGGCGATCGGAACGTAGTTCTGGCTGCTGTGCCGACGGGTTTTTCCGTTGTATCAACTTCGGTTGTTGTCCGAGAAGATGACGTTTGGACGTGGACGAATCCACAGTTGCATTTGGATGTGAACGACGATGGATTTGTAGCTCCCAACGATGTTCTGTTCATTGTCAACTACCTCAATGCGGGCCTGCCGGCGCAGCCGGATCCGCCAGCCGCCAAGCCAGAGTACTTCCGCGACACCAATAGCGATGGATTTATCGCACCGATTGACGTACTGTTAATCGTCAATCACCTAAACCGCGAGACTGGTGGAGGCGAGGGCGAGGCACCCAGAAACTTGCGCAGCGAAATTGATTATTCGCTCTTTTTTGCAGATATCGACACTCAGAAACGAAAACGAACATCCAGTAGAGACTGATTTTTCAACGGTGAATCCCAGGTATACAACGCCACCCAAACATGACACAAATAATGAAACCGATTCTGTTCCACGCTGTATCAATCATCGTCACTGCAACCTGCCTTTGGCCGCAACATGTTCGGGCCGATGATCGTCCCAACATTCTGTGGATTACGATCGAAGATTGGAGTCCCGATCTCTCATGTTACGGGACGAAGGGTATCTCGACGCCCCATGTGGATCAACTTGCGTCCGAAGGCATAAGGTACCAGAGTGCTTTCACAACTTCGCCGGTTTGTTCGACATCTCGATCGGCGATGATGACGGGCTTTCATCAAAATTACATAGGTGCGCACCAGCATCGCACTGAAAACAAGAAACCACTTCCATTCGGCATCCGACCGATCCCTTATTTGCTCGCTGACGCCGGGTATTTTACCTGTTTGATGAGCTGGAAGACGGACTGCAATTTCTTGCCGGATAAGCGCAACGAACTATTCATGGACACGAAGGATTGGTCGAATCGAAATCCCGGCCAACCGTTTTTTGCGAGAATAACTTTCGGTGGTACTCACCGATTTTGGGAGCGTGATCCACTTCGGCCGATCGACATTGATGACATTGAATTGCCCCCCTACTACCCTGACACCCCGTTTATTCGTCGTGATTGGGCAAACGGTCTTGAGCAGATGCAACGTGTTGATCGGGAAGTAGGTGCGATCTTGAAGCGGCTCGAGGATGAGGGGTTAAGTGAGAACACGATCGTCTTTTTCATCGGCGATCATGGACGTTGTCATATCCGAGGAAAGCAGTTCTTGTACGATGAAGGCACGCGTGTTCCACTGATCATGCGCTGGCCCGGCAGAGTTGAACCTGGCCAGGTGAATGATGATCTTGTGATGTCGATCGATATTTGTGCCACGATCTTGAAGGCCGCGGGGGTGACACCGCCGATTGCCTTACATGGCAAAGATTTGCTTGGCGATGAAGTGAAAGCCAGAAAGTACACCTTCGCGGCGCGGGACAAGATGGATTCAACTCACGATGCTATGCGAAGCGTGCGTTCCAAGGACTTTAAGTTGATTCTTAACTTGATGCCCGAAAGAGCTTACTGCCAATTCAGTTTCTACAAAGAGAGTGCTTACCCGCCACTTGCGGAAATCAATGTGTTGCATTTAAAAGGCAAATTATCGCCGCAGCAGGCTGCATTCATGGCTCCCAACAAGCCCCCAATCGAACTGTTCGATCTTCGTACTGATCCACACGAAGTCAACAATGTAGCGGACGATCCAAAGTACTTGGAAATTAAGCAAGAGTTGTTAAAGGTATTGAATCAGTGGCGTCAGGAAGTGATTCATGACGCCGGGGTTACGGAGGAGTTTCGGGCCGACGGTGTCTACCCCGGCGGACTTCCTGACGGAATGACCGTTGGCCAATGGGCAGTTGAAAATGCAAAGGATTACGACTTCAAGGTGAATGGTGTTCCGGGCTGGTACCCTACCCGTTCGCTTGAACAGTGGCGAGAGGTCCGCGCGTTGTGGGAGCCGTGGGTGTTCCGTTCACCTGATAGTAATATGAAACGTCCAGTGATTCCGTTCACGAAGAAACCGAGTTAGCCCGTTTTCTGACTAGAAACGGTGCGGTGACGGCATCCAATCATGGATCTTTGCAATTGAAAAGACTTAAGTGGGGAGTGGGCGACGGATGCCAAGCGACGTATGCCCTGAAGCAGATGCCAGCCGACAGATCGCTGGAGACGAAAGTATGCAATGAATAGAAATTCTACATTCCGGGGCCGATGAGCTGCTTTCCCGTTTGTGTCGAATGGCTAAGGTGAATGCTGGTTGCACGTCCTTGAAACGTTTGAACGACGATCGACGATAGTTTTTTGATCTGCAAAGTAAATCGTAACCAGGTTCCTAAGCACTGCAGTCGCGTTCGGATACCCAGTCCTGGTCGGAAGGCAAGCTGAAGGTAGCCGAGTGTTGAGCGGTACTGGTGCGGCAGCGCGAAGCTTTTGCGGTGTGTTTCAGGCCGCATGTGCTGTGCTTGTTCACGCGCAGAGTCGTTAGCGGTAAAGCGTTCGTCATGCCATCGGCAGTAAAAGAGACGCTCGGGAATCTCAACCATTTTGCCGAGCATCGCCATCTCGGCCAACCAGACTTTTTCTCCGCCACAGTAAGGAGGGTGAAGCTGAGACTGAGCCATAATGTTTCGTCGTGTAAGACCGTACACTTCATAGCATCGACGTGAATAGAACAACACACCTTTGAAGCGTTCGTGTAGAGAACTTGATTGCATCGCCTCGACCCGTCGAGCTTCGTTTTCGGGCGTCAATTCCTGAAAACTAAGATTTGAGTTCAGAGTAAGTTCCTGGTGATCGCCTGAACTGTGAGGGCCGTCGGTATGAGTGTCAGCATCCAGTACTTCTCGACCTTCGGAATCGATGATGGCCGTCCCCGTTGCGCATAGAATCCAGTCGGGGTTTTTGTCCAGCTCGCTAACACACCTGGCGATACATTCGGGAGCAAGTGCATCGTCGTGCGAAAGCCAGCGAAATAGCTCACCGGTCGCCAGCTCAAAAGTTCGGTTAAAATTCCAAGCGGCACCTTGATTGCAATCTGCAACATGCACCTTGATGCGGTCGTCGTCGCGGGCGAATTGCTGGCATAATTCCACCGTCGAGTCGGTAGAGTTGTTGTCGGAGATAATCAGTTCCCAATCAGCATAAGTCTGCATTTGGACACTGCGAATAGCATCTGCGATGTAGTTTGCGCCGTTGTAGACGGGTAGACCAATAGAAACACGCGGCATCTTAGATTGGTGCTTTCGTGGGCGGTTGGGCAAGGTTGCTCCACCCATTATAAATGCCGCGTTGTGAAAGACCTGTAGGCCAGTTGGCAAAACCCCAGTATCGGCGTAGTTCAAGACAATAATGGCGTGCTTTGCTGACTCGCCAGGTTATTTAGGGAGTATCGCGTTGATAGATTCTCGAGGATTCAGGCGGCTATCCAGGTGGAAATGCTGCGTAGCGATTGTCGTACTTTTCAGCATGGATAATCCGGCAGTAGAGGCGGCCAGACCAGTTGACGAATCGGTCCTCCCGAACTTGCTGATCATACAGACAGATGAGCATAACTTTCGAACGTTAGGCTGTTATCGAAAGCTACTCGCTGCGGAAGAGGCGTTTGTTTGGGGGCGGCGAGCAATTGTGACGACGCCGAACATCGACTCGATCGCGTCGGCAGGTGCGATTTGTACCAGTTTCTACGCGGCCAGCCCGGTTTGCTCTCCCTCCCGAGCAAGCTTGCTGACGGGGCTGTATCCTCATAACACAGGAGTTCCAACCAACAATATGGAACTGAAGCACGGAGTTCCTACGTTGGCGACCGTTCTATCCGATGCAGGATATCGTACAGGCTACGCGGGCAAGTGGCATTTGGACGGAGTTGGTAAGCCCCAATGGGCGCCAAAGCGTAAGTTTGGGTTTGTAGACAATCGTTACATGTTCAATCGCGGCCACTGGAAACAATTTGAAATCACACCGAACGGACCCCGAGTCAAGGCGATGGACAAGAAAGGTCGACCGAGCTACGCGGTTGGCGGGGCCGATGAGGAATCTTTTTCAACTGACTGGCTCACAGACCGTGCGCTCGAGTTCATTGCTAATCCATCAGATAAGCCATTCTTCTATTTCCTCAGTCTCCCTGATCCGCATGGTCCCAATACAGC
>DNPC01000115.1:0-3008 GCA_003501565.1 Planctomycetaceae bacterium
GGCAGGTCTCGGCCGCCAGTGGGAACCGCCACCAGGATTGCTGAGCGATGTCTCACTGAAGACCATCGGGCAGCGAAAGTGGTCTACGGGGCGAATGGTCAACAAGGAATGGGGGACGGTGGCCGATGTTTGGTGGCTGGCCGGATCGACTTCCTCAATCGAAATTACTATCACGCAGAGCGGTGATAACGCCGCGGCTGAGCAGTGGAGTGAACTAGGTTGGTCGGAAGTTGAGCAGGCCATTCCAGAGGACAATAGCGGAAGCGCAGTTGCTGAGTCAAAGGATCTGGATGCGGAGGAGACGACACAGTCGGCGACCGGAATCGATGCCTCGGCGGAACAGCCGAACGAGGGACAAGTGAATAAAGAACAGGCAGGTGGGGAACAGGCAGATGGGGAACAGGGAATTGCACTTGGGCAAGCGTCAGCTGAGAGTTCCGGTGCTGCGGATGGCGAATCGGATGATTCCTCAGCAGCATCCGACGCGACCACCGCTGAAGTCCTCAGACAAACCGGTGAAGTCCTAGTACAGCTTCCGGATCAGATCCAAGCAGTTCGTTTGCAGCATGACGAATTCGGGTACGCCTTCGTACTTTCATCACGAATCGCAGCGGGAGGCACTATTGCACCACCTGCAGCTGAAGATGATGCCGCCGAAAATGAAGCGGCTGGGACTAAAGTTGACGGTGCCGGTGTGCTCGAGGTGCAATTGTTCAGCCAAAGTCCAACCGCGCACAACCCCCACATTGCGACTCAAACGATAAACCTCTTCATCGAGCTGCTTAACGATGTGGCCGAAACACGCGGGGGCGAGCGTCAGCTGGCGGCCCTGCAGCAAGAACAGAGCAAAATGTTACTCCCGAGGATTCCAGTTCAGCAACAGCAGCCACCGAGCGACGCTCCGGAAGCTTTGGTTCCGGAAGTCCCGACGGCTGATCCTGCTACTCCAGATTCCGAATCCGCTCAGCAGCCCAGCGCTGCTCGGCAGCCGCCCGATTCGGCGCCGCGGGCGCCTGATCCGGGGGCGAACCCCGACAATGGATCGAGTTAGAAACTCCCCACCCCGCTGACCCCTGCAACCTGCCCAATCACTGCGGCTTTTGAGTAAGCCAAGCGACAGCAAAATGAAACGAAAAAACAAGAAGCTACGCATCAAGGACGACTCGGACTTTCGTGGTCCCAGCCAACTTAAGAAAGTCCTGATGGCCCCTCTGTGGCCGTTCATTTATGTTCGGAACATGGTCAAGCACTGGGGGCCACTGGGTGCGATCAAGCAGCTGGGCCTGTCTGTTGTGCGAATGTTCAAGTGGCTTATTTTCGGGCCGCAAAAAGGGACCTCGCACCGTTCGGTTCAAAGTGAAGCTCACCTGGATTGGCCCAGCCGCAAGTCGTTTCAAAATCCAATTGCCTGGTTCGGCTGGCTGGGCCTTGGTGCTGTGCGTTATGTAACGACGCGATCGTTTCGCAGTTTTGTGCTGGCCATCCCTGCGCTCGCATTCTGCATTAGTTTTCTAGCGTGCGCGTCGTGGGGAAACAAGAAGTCGTTTGATAACTTCGAAGGCAGGTATAGTATCCGCCTCGCATCGGCAGTCCAGGAAGAAGATCTTGAAACCGCACGTATTGCCGGAGATCGGCTGGTTGCTAGTTACCCAGAAAAGGTTGAACATCGACTGACCCGCGCGCTGGTGGAACACGAAGTTGGCGATGGCGACTGGGCCGTCGAAATGATGCGTGACATCGCCAACTATGACAATTCGCCAACGGCGGCAATGTGGTTGGCCAGTCAAGCTGGCGATCGGAGCAAACTGCGTGAGTGGCCGATCGAACGGATTCGCGAATATTGCGATTGGCTTACGCAAGCTTCACTCAATGCTCCCAAGGATCCTCGCCCGATCCTGGAGCTGTCGCAAGTCCTCGATTCATTTGACGACAAGCGACTAGCGTACCAAGTTCTCAGTAAGTTAGCCGACACCGATCCACGTGTTGGTTATCGGGCCGTCCAACTAGAGACGCAGTTGGGTTTGCGCGGGCGAGCGATGTCGCGGGCAAAGCCTCTAGTTGAATATCTCCAAAAGAGACTTCTTTCGCAGCCCAAGGACTTAATGTTGCGGTACCGCGTTGGTGAGCTCCTGTTGCTGATCGGTCGTAGTCAGGATGCGCTCGCAACGCTACAAGACGGGAGACTGCATGCCGAAAATGAAAACCAACAGAAATTTTTGGACCAAGCCATTGTAAAGGCGCTGGGTTATGAGATTCAGCGGGAAACCAGAATGGTCGGCACGCCCGCCGATGTAATGCGTAAATTCCGCCTGATCGAAGAAGCGCAGGAAACGTATCCGAATCACCCGCTTATCGGGCCAATGATCACCGAAGTGTGTATCGAGTCTTACGAACATGAAAACGACCGCGATGTGATTGCTCAGCGCAATCGTCAGTTCGCCAACCTTACTCCGGATCAGATTCGGTTTATTGAGGGTACCGCGGCATTGAAAGTGGGCAGAATTGACACCGCCAAAGCTCTGCTGGACGTACCGGATGAAGGTAGTGAACAAACGCCAGGTCAGTTGAACAATCTAGCCTTTGCAATCATGCAGGACAAAGATGGTGATCTGGCCGAAGCCCTTGAGCTAAGCAACAAAGCCATTAAGGCAGCACCTGGTCACCCTTACCTGCGCGACACTCGGGGCCAAATCTTGACGCGCATGGGGCGCTACCGAGAAGCTATTTCTGACTTCCAACTGGCGTGGTTGGCCGATGAATTGCGGCCGGAAATAGCTCCCACACTGCTCAAGTGCTTCGATGAACTCGACATGACTGAGGAAGCCGCACTACTCCGTAAGGCAATGGGGCAACCGGCTGCACCTAAGCAGCCCGCCAAGCAGTCCACAAACGCCGCGAACGGGTAGATGCAGCAGCCTGAAAGTGCTCCAAGCGGTATATTTCAGACGCTCTAGGCAGTGTAGTTCAAATGCTCTAGGCAGTGTAGTTCAAATGCTCTAGGCAGTGTA
>DNPC01000115.1:3068-3312 GCA_003501565.1 Planctomycetaceae bacterium
GTTCAAATGCTCTAGGCAGTGTAATTCAGATGCTCTGGGCAGTTGCGGGAGCCGCACTTGAAGAGTGAAAATCCACTTCGGCAACGCTATCGATTTCTTCCCAAGGATTTCGTCGAAGTCCAGTTGCAGACAGATGAAAAAGCGGACGTGGGCGGCTGGGTAAGTGCTACGCACGGACGGCCATTGCTAGTTGCCTGTGCGGTGCTCGATTGGGCTGCAGCCGATAGTCCCTTTGCCGTCACGC
>DNPC01000324.1 GCA_003501565.1 Planctomycetaceae bacterium
ATGTTCGATTCAAGGTTTTCGGATAGGTTCTAAGTGTTAACATCTTGCGTTGCGGCACCGCGAGATGCAGCGCAACATCCCCTCCCCCTTTAGCTTGGCCCCGTGAATACGGTGCTCGGCTCCCACCTTCACCGCGCCATTATCATGCTCAGCATTGCCATCATTTTCGGGTTCTCGGATTTACGGCGTCCGAGGACAGGGACAATATTCCGAACCGCGGCCAGCTTTCTATTGTTGCTGACAGCATTTAAGTCGAACTCAATCTGCACCCGCGCGGCGGCGCAGACAGACGCAACACTCGTCGAAGTTGCCGCGGCCGAGTCGCGGAGTTTGAGAGCAGCCCGCAGAGTCGTAGGTACTGTTCAGCCTGTACGCTCGAGCACGATTGGTGCTGGAGCTGCCGGTCGTGTTGAGGCGTTCGAGGCGAGTATTGGGCAACCAGTAAAGGTCGGCGAAACGCTCGCTCAACTGCGAACCGAGACGCTTGAGATCGAAAGGAGGGCTGCCGAAGCCGAATTGAAGCTCTTCCAGCAGCAGCGTATTGAACTTGAAAATGGTTCACGGCCTGAGGAAATTGCTGAAGCAGAGGCACAGGCGATGGCTGCAAAAGCGGCGAAAGAAAACGCTGCTCGACAGCTTGACCGTATGCTTAGACTTGAAGAAGCGAACGCCGCAATCGCCGCGGATGTAGAAGACGCCCGAGAACGCGCTCAAGCCACTCAGTTCATTTATGCAGCCAGTCAGGCCACCCTTAAACGCGTAACGCAAGGCCCAAGAGTGGAACAGATAGCGCAGGCTGCGGCCCGTGTCGAGTTACAGGAGCAGCAGATTGCTCTCATCGATGATCGGATCAAGAAACACTCCATTCGTGCACCCTTTGATGGTTTCGTCACAGAAGAGTTTACTCAAGCAGGAGCATGGCTGAACCCAGGCGACCCTGTTGTGACAGTGATTGACTTACGGCAAATTGACATCGTAGCGCCAGCTCCAGCAGAAGTGGCACTAGGCGTACAAACGGGGCAGGAAGTACGAATCGAGTTTCCGGAACTGCCCGAAAAGCTGCTGGTGGGCAAGGTGCTGCGGGTTGTACCGCGGGCAGATGGAGCGGCTCGTGTCTTTCCCGTTGTCGTGCGGCTGGATAACAGCATTGAGGCAAATCGGCCGTTGCTGCTTGGCGGGATGCTGGCGCGAGTGCACTTGCCGGATGGCGAGCCACGCAAGGGAACCGTCGTTCCCAAGGACGCACTGGTGCTCAGTGCAAGGTCACGCAGTATTTTTGTCGCGCAAGAAATTCAACCGCAAGACACGCGTGGAGTGGTTAGGGCGATTGCACGAAAGGTCAATGTCGAACTAGGCCTAGCGAGCGAAAACACTTACGAGATTTTCGGAAGCGTAAAACAGGGCGACTGGATCGTAGTCGAAGGTAATGAGCGGCTGGTCGATGGCCAGGCAATCGAGTTTCGGCTGCCTACTAGCAGCTAAGTGTGACCATCTGCGCGTCGCGATTCTAACTTTGCACCGACTTGACTTCGAATAGGCGGAAATATGTTCGACTGGTTCATCCGAAATCCGGTCAAAGTCAGTGTTGGCGTCTTGATCATCGTGTTGTTTGGCAGCATTGCTCTTGTGACGATGCCAAAACAGCTTATACCCGCGGTTGAGAATCCGATTATTTCAGTCCGCACCACTTGGCCTGGAGCAAGTCCCCAAGAGATTGAACGCGAGATTGTCCAGGAGCAGGAAGAACAACTAGCTGCGGTCGAAGGAGTGGTCAAAATGACCTCGACATGCAGCAATGGGTCTGCGTCGATTGTACTGGAGTTTGCGGTTGGTACAGACATTTCACAGGCGATGATGCGCGTAAACACTCGCCTGCAGCAAGTCCGTGAGTATCCGCTCAGCGCGCAAGAACCCGTAATTGAAGCCTCCGATGTCGCGGACAGTCCCATCGCGAGATTTGCGCTTACTGCTCGGCCGCCAACTGTCGAGGACATTGTTGCGTATCAATCATCGCATCCGGAGCAAAGGGAGTTGCTTGAGCCGGCTCGGCGCGCTGCCAATTCAGCGCTGCGCGTATTTCGACTTGGCGAGTTGGTGGACAACCATGCCGCAGAATACCCCGGGCTTCGAGAGTTGCTGCCACCGGAAGTTGATTTGCAGGAAGTGCGTAAGCTGTCCGAAGACTTAATCGAACCCCAGCTTGAGCGGGTTCCGGGAGTTGCTGAAGCGGAAACCTACGGAGGGCAAGAGGAAGAGCTGCAAGTGATCGTTGACCCGGAGCGACTGGCAGCGCGCGGCTTGTCAATCTCAGACGTCCGAACAGCACTTCAAGGGCAAAACAAGAACACGTCTGGCGGCGACCTCTGGGAGAGTAAACGACGATATGTCATCAGGACAATTGGGCAGTTCAGCTCCCCGGAGCAAGTCGAAAACCAACTGCTGTTGAGCGATGGTAGGAATTCGGTCTACGTCGGTGACGTTGCGACGGTTCGTCGAGACTACAAAAAGGTAGATAGCCTTTCCAGACGCTATGGACTGACAAGTAACGGCTTGAGCGTTCGACGTGCTTCCAACGCAAATGTGCTGGAGGTGATGGATGGACTAAAGGCCAAGGTGGAAGCGCTGAACAACGGTATGTTGCGGAGGTTAAATCTAGAGCTATTTCAGTACTACGACGAAACAGAGTATATCCGAGCTTCGATTCGGCAGGTCCAGCAGAACATCTTTGTAGGTGGCGCGCTTACGATTATTGTCCTGTTATTGTTTCTTCACTACGGGCGTCTATCACTGCTAGCTGTTCCGGTGATTGGCGCTAGCGCCATCGCTTCGGTATTTCTTTCTCCCTGGTTCTTCGTTTTGACGGTGGTTCTAACCGTCGTCGCCGGGCTTTGGTTTGGCCGTGGTGCTCTGGTTGTCGGACTGGCGATTCCCGTGAGTATCGTAGGGACTTTTCTGTTGATGGCATTGATGGGCCGCAGTCTGAACGTGATCAGCCTGGCAGGGTTGGCATTCGCCGTCGGGATGCTGGTCGACAACGCCGTCGTCGTGCTGGAGAACATCTTTAGGCATCGGGAGGCCGGCGAAAGTGCTGGGAAAGCAGCGTCGGCAGGCGTGGCAGAAGTCGCGGGCGCAGTGCTGGCATCGACACTTACCACGATTGCTGTGTTTTTGCCTGTGTTGTTCGTCCAAGAAACGTCAGGGCAGTTACTGCGTGATATCGCAATTGCTGTTAGTTGCGCTGTCGGACTCTCGCTGATCGTTTCGTTTACGGTGATTCCTGCGGCTGCAGCTGGGTTGTTCCGTGGCGGTCGACCAGTAGATTCCAAGGAGACACAAACGGCTGGCAATGAAGCTTCTGCTAGTGGCCCAGGTCGAGTTGGTCGATACGCAACACGCTTCACCGGATCGGTGGCAAGCTGGAATCAATGGTTGTTGGCGCGCCGAAAGAGAAGCATTCTTTTTGTAGCTGGCATGCTGACCTTGACCGCCGCAGTTAGCTATGCGTTGTGGCCGAAAGTGGAATACCTTCCGAGCGGAAATCGCAACTTTGTGTTCTGCAGTCTGAGCCCTCCTCCGGGGTACAACATCGAAAAATTGATGGAGATGGGGCAACTGCTCGAAAATGACACCCGGCCCTACTGGGACGTGAATCTGGATTCCCGCGAGAACGCAAAGCTCGATTATCCGCCGATCGACTACTACTTCTACGCCGTCCGCGGTTCCAGCGTATTTATGGGGTTTCGTGCGGCAGATGAGACGCGTGTCCGTGAACTGATTCCGATGGTCAAAGATGTTGCAAAGCAGCTCAAAGGAACCAGGGCAATAGTTAAGCAGTCGAGTCTATTTGAACGCGGGTTGACTGGCGGCCGGACGATCGACATAGAAATCACTGGTGGCGATCTGATCAAACTGATCGATATCGGTCGTCGAGTCCTGCGAGATGTGGCTGTGGTGATCCCTGAAGCCCAAGCTTCACCCCGGCCGAGCCTCGACCTCTCAAGTCCTGAGATACATGTTCTCCCAAAACCCTACGAAGCGAGTGAAATGGGAGTCAGCGCGCAGGATATCGGTTACGTCGTCGATGCGCTGGTCGATGGTGCTTACGCTGGCGACTATTATGTCGATGGGGATAAGATCGACCTTACCATTAAAGGGCAAAGCGAATTTGCGCGGCGCACGCAAGACATTGAACAATTGCCGATTACCACCTCCGCGGGGCAGATCGTTCCTCTAGCGTCGGTCGCAGATGTCCTTCCTGCAAGCGGACCTGAGTCGATTATGCGCAGGGAGCGGTTGCGGGCAATTACGATTTCCGTTACTCCGCCGCTTAGTGTTCCGCTCGAAGAAGCGATGCAGAAGATTGACTCCGAGATTATCGCCCGCCTCCAGGACGAAGGCATTTTGGATGGCGAGACGATGATTTCGCTCTCGGGTACCGCCGATAAATTGCGCCAAGCATGGGACGCGCTCCGTTGGAATCTCGTCTTAGCATTGGCGATAACCTATTTGCTAATGGCGGCTCTGTTTGAATCCTGGTTGTATCCCTTTGTCATCATCTTCACCGTACCGTTGGGTGCTGTTGGAGGCATACTAGGCTTGTGGATACTTAACCTGTTTGTTTTGCAGTCCCTGGACGTAATTACGATGTTAGGGTTTGTTATACTCATCGGGACGGTCGTCAACAACGCGATTCTGATTGTCCACCAGTCGCTAAATTACATTCGTGATGGAGTTGATCCGCGTGAGGCAGTGCCGCTGAGTGTTAAGACTCGTATTCGTCCAATATTCATTACTACGACGACTACGGTTTTGGGGCTGTTACCACTAGTGCTGTTTCCAGGTGCTGGCAGTGAGCTTTATCGTGGGCTTGGGGCGGTCGTGCTTGGCGGACTGGTCCTGTCGACGGTATTCACTTTGTTCTTGGTTCCGGCCGTCTTCATCTTGACGCTTGATGCAAGTCAAGCTGTGATGCGGGTGTTCTCGTCGGTGGCAATTAAATCACCTGATTGGGCGCGGTCCTCCACCTAGCGTCCAGCAAAAGCCTGAGCTTTTTTAAGGCACTACTTTTTCTGTCTAGAGTGCCTATCTCGCCCGCAGAAGCGGTTATTGGCACTCAAATTCTCGCACCGAAGGCCGATGCGAGGCTGTTTGGCAAATCGCCTGGGAGATTCGCTATTCTCGGGAAGCCACGGCGCCTATACTAGGACTGACTCATGCCCCTTCTAGATGAAGGGAAAGAGTTCTCCTCCCGATCCTACCACTTATGGTTAGGCTGCTTTGCTCTGCAGTGGCATCTCGCACGCCAAAACCAAACCTTTCATTTTTATTCTTGCGCTCGTTCGGTGCGCCGGAATCCACCAACTCACTTTTCTGCCAAGCTTTGCGGTAATTTTCGCACTAAGAGGGTGCTGTTAATTGCCAGACTTCGATTGACGAGGTTTCGCGGCAAAGGAACAGGAGTTCAACATGTCTGGTCAGCGGCCCTCGCGATATCGCGGTGAGCGTTCGCAACGCCGGCCCCTTTCAAGTGATAGCCGACGATCAAGCGACGACCCGGAAATCGAGGAGCGAATCCGAGAATTAGATTCGCAGAGGGATCCAATGTCATTGGCGGAGGAGATCGCTCGCGAGGCGCGCAACAAAAGGACTCCGCTCAAGAAGCCTGAGGTTGCAACCGATTCCAAGGTTGGCTTCGCACAATTGCAGCAGCTGAGCGACGAGGAATTGATTGCCGAGGCGAAGGATGCTGGCGTCGAACAAGGTGAACTCGGCCGCCGCGCTCTGACTTTCGAAATTCTGAAGGCTCGACTGAAGAGCAACGGCTTGATGTTCGGCGAAGGCACGCTGGAGATCCTACCGGACGGGTTCGGTTTCTTGCGCAGTGCCAGCCACCACTATCTATCATGCCCGGACGATATATATATTTCGCCAAGTCAAATTCGACGCTTCGGTTTGCAAACTGGGAGCACAGTCGCAGGGCAAATCCGTCCGCCTAAGGAGAACGAGCGCTACTTCGCACTGTTGCGGGTTGAGGCCATCAACTATCACGATCCTGACGCACGCCATCGTCGCGTGCATTTTGATGATCTGACCGCCTTGCATCCGGATCAACGGATCGTAATGGAAACTGATGCGGACACACTTGAGACTCGAGTGGTCGACATGATGAGTCCGATTGGGTTTGGGCAACGCGGGCTGATCGTTAGCCCTCCGCGTGCAGGTAAGACCATTCTTCTACAGAAGATGGCTCGCGCGGTCTTAAAGAACTACCCAGATGCATACGTGATGATGCTGCTGATCGACGAGCGGCCTGAGGAAGTCACCGATATGGAACGCGAGGTACTTGGGCCGAATTGTGAAGTCGTCTCGAGCACCTTTGACGAACCAACCAGCCGACACATCCAAGTCGCTCACATGGTGCTCGAAAAAGCCAAACGCATGGTTGAGCACGGTGTTGATGTAGTGATCTTCATGGATAGCATCACTAGGTTTGCTCGTGCGTGGAATAGTGAATGTGCTCAAAGCGGGAAGTTACTCACCGGCGGATTGGATGCAAACGCACTCCAAAAGCCTAAAGCGTTTTTTGGCTCAGCACGCAAAGTCGAAGAAGGCGGGTCGCTAACGATTTTGGCCACCGCTTTGGTTGACACGGGCAGCCGCATGGACGAAGTGATCTTTGAAGAGTTCAAGGGGACCGGCAATCTGGAAATCATGCTTGACCGGGCGCTCGTTGATCGCAGAGTCTTTCCCGCCATCGACATTAATCGTAGCGGCACGCGACGCGAAGAAATCTTGATGGATGGCGATGAATTCAAGCGAGTGTCTGCTCTACGAAGAGTTCTCAGCGAGATGAATCCACCCGATGCCATGGAGCAGTTGATTGAACGGCTGGGCAAAACGAACTCCAACGCTGAATTCCTGATGAGCTTAAAGGTGGATTAAGCATGATTGGTATCGCTGTTTCAACCTACAACGCAAATATTACCGACCGCATCCTTGAAGGTGCTGTCCAGACTCTCAAAGACGCTGGCTACGCCGAAGAACAGATCACAATCGTCAAGGTGCCAGGTGCGTGGGAGCTTGCACTGGCTGCCCGCCGATTGCTGGACGACGAGAATTGCAATGGCGTGATCACTTTAGGTGCTGTGATTCGTGGTGAAACGACCCACGACCAACATATCAATCGGGCTGTTAGCACTGCGTTGATGGATCTCATGATTCAAACACGCAAACCCGTCGGATTTGGTCTGCTAACCTGCAATACGCTTGAGCAAGCGATCCATCGTGCCGGTGGAAACGTGGGCAACAAAGGTGTAGAGACCGCCCAGGCAGTCCTGGCCATGTTGCCCAATGCATAGTCAGCCGAAGCTGGCATCGAGTGGCGACTTTTCAGCGAATCTTCGGCCACAGTTCGACTTCGGTTCTGTTTCAGAAATGCGACCGCTCGACTCTCCAACAGGTTGATGACGAAATGCCTTTGGCTCTCGTAACCGATTTCATTCACGAGCCCCTCGAAATTGAACGTGAGGTACTAAGTGGGGTCGCGGAAGTTCATGCGGTTTCTGCGATGAGTACTCAAGAGTTGTTGGACTCGTTGGATAATCCAGTTCTCGCAAAGGCTGAAGCTCTACTGGTCTACCACTTCGTCTCCATTACTGAAGCAGTGATGGAGAAATTGCCTCAGCTAAAGATCGTGGTTCGCTGCGGTGCTGGCTACGACAATGTCGACCGAGTCGCAGCGACCCGGCGCGGTGTTTTGGTTACCAATGTGCCTGACTACGGTACGGAGGACGTTGCGGATTCGACCATGGCGATGATCCTATCGCTGATGCGCGGGACACATCGCATGAGCCAGATCTGTCAGCGTGGTACCGACAACTGGAAATACGAGTTGGTGGTTCCACTTAACCGCGTCCGGGGACAGACCATAGGAATCATTGGATTGGGGCGGATCGGTACCGCTACGGCGTTACGCGCCAAAGCCCACGGTCTAAACGTAGTTTACTACGATCCCTATTGTGCGGATGGAACTGACAAAGCGATTGGTGTACATCGTGCTGAGTCGCTCAGTGAATTGCTTGCCCAATCAAATGTTGTCAGTTGTCACTGCGTACTCAACGATGAAACACATCACATAATCGATTCCGAGGCGATCGCCCAAATGCCGCGAGGAAGCTTCGTGGTGAACACTTCGCGAGGCGGAGTCGTCGATGTCTCAGCGGTACTTGCTGCCATTGAATCGGGACAATTGGCTGGTGCTGGAATCGACGTACTGGAAACTGAGCCACCTGCCGAGAACGATTTGCTCATGAAACTCTGGCGAGATCCGGAGCATCCAGTCAGCGAGCGTCTGATTCTCACTCCCCATGCGGCCTTCTATTCCGAACAGGGACTAGAAGATATGCGTCGCAAAGGTTCGCAGAACGTCCGTCGAATGCTCACCGATCAACAAGTCCGCAATATCGTAAATGATCTCTGAGCTGTGATCGTTCAGATCGTTGCCTCTTGCGCGCATCTGACTTGTGAATCGTTTTGTTTGCGAGTCGAAAAACTCTGCAAACGGTAGTTTCACCGCGAAGTACTGTTCGGCGCACCGCAGGTGCCCCCCAGCTTAGGCGCACAGCGCCTAGTACCAACGGTAAGTGAACCGGAATAGTTCATCGATTGCTCGTGCACGACGGGTTGCTGAACGCCGAAATGGTTCGAGTTTGGAGGCATGCAGGCGTACTGCCTGGTGCAAGGACACTTCCGCCAATTGAAAGCTAGCTGCCATTTTGAGGCTCGATTCCATTGAGCTTTCTTGCGAACGATACCCGTTGGTTGCACTACGCAATCGACGATCGGAGCTCCTCTTAGCGGGCCTGTTGCGTTCTACATTCCAAGGACTTCGGTGCCCAAGCTCGGACTCCCAGGGCTGATAGTCATTTGCCTGGTCTTCTCGTTTGTTCTGGCTGGCAAGCGTTCTTTGTTCAAATTGCCAAGTCGCTAGAAGTGCCAAAGCAGACTCACGGACTTGTTCGTTGGGGTGGTTGATAAGTCGTACGATTGGCAGCATACCAGTCGTGTCAAAACGATGAGCAACCAATTGCACAGCTGGCTTGAGATTCCCCCGCTCGATTTCCCAGACGTTGTATCGATTGGCCAACCACGCGACGGGGAGAGTCACGAAGGCAGCGCCGGCGATGACTGGACACCAAAGTTGTCGATGGACTAGCCACACAAATCCTTTGTCGCGATAGACCTTGTAGACGACAAGTAAGAAGCCGGCGATTACAGCGGCAATGCCAAGATAACCCAAGATCCGCATCTGCGTTAGTCCGTTGTAGCGTACGTAGATGGTTAGTCGATTGATAACGGCCAGGCTAAGTAGAAAATTCTCAACAGCCCAGACCCAGCTCAGGCGCTTTAACTGTTGCACTCGATCGTCGGCGAGTGTGGACTTGCGGAACATGTAAGACAGTAGCAGAGTTGCGGTGGCTAGAGCGACGGTTAACCAGAATGCACCAGCGTGTGCGTAGCCAGCATAGTAAAAGTCCTCAGGAAACTCACGAAACCACAAAGTCGCGAATTCGAAAACTAGATACGCTGCAAAAAGTACTGCCACACAAATCAGAGTATTACGATATGCGGCCATACCGGGAGCAGTTGCTTTTTCCGGCTGAACTTTTGACTCGCGAATGCGCGGCACGCGACGAGGATAGAGCAAGCTCAGGCTCACAATTGCGGCGACGAACCAAAAGAGAATTTCCAGTCGGTCGATGGACAGTGAAATCGATTGAAACATATCCCAGCCTGCCCAGAGCCAGGCGCTGAGTCGTTCACGTAAGTTGGGGTTCGCAAGCACGAAGAATGTTGAAAACAATGCCACAGTCGAAACTGGCAGTAAGGCGCTAGTGGCGTTTGCCGATGAATCTGAGTTCTCTGCAGAGAAGCTGTTCTTGTCTCCGTTTACAGTTCTGCGATGCTGGCTGCCCAAGCCTAAGACGCGGAGGCGGATAAGGCGTTCGAATGCACCAACCAATCCATAGGGAACCGTGGCCAGAACCTCTGGAATCCACGCTGGACGCATCGAGGATGTCATTGAAAGGCAGAGCAACAGAAATACACCGACCACCACTGAGGCAGTTGTTCCGCTGTAGAGCAAACGCAATACAACCAACACCAATGAAATGAACAGTACAGCAGTGGGAGCTGGTAGTACGCGTCGCCACTTCCACGCGACAATTACCAAAGCAAAAATTGCCATCACCAATGCCGTCGATGCGAAACCGGGATATCGGTAGATCAGCAAGTCTGAAACGGCAACCATCAACGAGACTATTGTGATGTCCTTCCAGCTTTCGGTCTGTGTCAAAGGCCGAGTGCGGCGGCGTGGTTTTGCATCGAACGCAACTAAAGGCTTCAGATCCCCGCTTTCACGTTGTTCGCTAGTGTGATCCGTTACAACCGGCGGGATGGATGTGTTCCCAGAATCCGAATTTGACATCGCTTTGCTCCTGTGGTCGAAAAACCATTTCTCTACAAGTTCAACACGAAGTCCAGCGCGGGACGCCAAGGACGGGACTGTCCTAGACCGCGGGCGAACAGCTTGCAATGACAGCTCATGCCGATCGGTAAGAGCGCGGAATCAGCTGCACGCAGACACGCTTCGTGTCAAATCTAGTCGCGATGAATTCGTTTGTAGAGAACGAGACAAGCGTTGAGCATCGATGTGCTCTAGCTAATACTACGAGTGCAATTACCGACAGGTTCGAGCCAACTCCCGGTCGAGCCGCCACTGGCAAGTGAATCCTTGCACATGCTAGCCGGTGTGGGGCTGTTACTCCAAAGATCGAGTTTCCTGTCCAGCTCGAGTTCCCAACGCGCCCCACACTCCGAAAGGGCTTTCAGTGCGTTTGGAGCTTGAACGCGGTTGTCGAAAACTCGGCGGCGTCGCTGTGAGATCACCGCAGTCGATTGAATCGGAGATAAACATCACACTGCCATCGGCGATTGCTACATTGATACCGGCAGTGTGATAGCTGCCTGCGGAGAAGATTCCATCACTTGTCTCGTCACCGGTCGAACAACTCGGTGCATTGGGAGGTAGGATGGTATTTGTGAGAGTCAGCCCTGGTGCGCCGTCATTCCACCTACCACCGCGTCCCAAGGTTGAAGTCCCAATATCGCTGCGATATTCTCCCTTGACGACCAAGGTACGGCACACCGTCGGGTTACGAATGATCGACAACGACTGGTCGATAGCGAATGTGTCAGATGCTCTCTGCGAGTAACGGTTTCCTACTTCCAAGATCGCAACCGTGTTGGACATGCCGTCGTGATACTGCTCTATTTTGGGATACATCCCGACAGCAAACGCTCCGCGTAGAACGGTTGGAGACCGAATGTCTTCAGCTACATCTCCGATTGAAAATGCGTAGCTTACTCTCGCGATCGAGTTGGGAGCGGCTCTTGGCGGTTCTCCGCTCGTACATGTAAAGAGAGCTGGCGGAGTGACCCATGGCGGATAGGCGGTTACCCATGGAGCTGGTCCGCCGGGCGGAAACGTGATGTCGCCAATCGTCTGTTCCTCAGCAATCTCTTGGGCGAACGAGCCGACTTCCAAGAAGGGGAGTAAAGCAACAAATCCACTTCGTCGATCGCAGTTGCCGCCATGTGGGCCCAGTTCACTCCCAGTGCCTCCGGATACGTTCGGGAAGCACTTGAATGACGCCTCGTAGTTGTGACAGCTCAACGCAAGTTGTTTCAGATTGTTCGAGCACTGCATGCGCCGTGCAACGTCGCGAGCCCCTCGCGTTACCGGCAATAACATGGCCGCCAAGATGGCGAGGATGACAAGAATGATCCCAAATTCGATAATCGTGAAGCCGTTTCGATCTGTTGCAGACATTGTTGACCCACTATGCGTTAACGAGGCTTTGCGGATGGCTAACAGGCTTGCTAGCGGACTCGGACTGCCAAGAACGGCGTCGGACGAAAAATAGCTCAACTGCCAACAGCGGTAATACCCAACTGATCCAGGCATTGATTTGGTAGTACACAGGAGAGTTCAGTGGAAGCAAGCTAAGGAAACCGCCGATCAAACGCAGGAGAAGCGGCGAAAAGAGTAAGACAATGCACCGTGTTGCCCAGCGCCGATGCTGCGCGAAATTGTGTTTGCGGGCGAATCGTACTGCCTGAATGGCGGTTGCGCCGGTAAACAAACTCAATAATGCAAACGCGACGCCTGCTACCGGTCCGGCAAACGCGCGGGTCGCCATCAGCAAACCGGTAGGCATTATCACGACAATAACAATCGGCCACAGCAAATGTCCGGACAATTTATGTACGAACCGAGTTGTGCCAAGATTCTGACCGTATATGCCTGTCGCTAGTAGAGTCGCAGCCAGCAAAACGGCGAGTGGCCCGGCGACGATATGTAGGTAGAAAACGTCGCTGTAGAGGCCCCAAAAGTGGCTCTCACGACCGGTTAGAAACTCAGAAGTGAAATCTGGTGGAAAGTACCTGCGGTACTCCCACAGGATGGATGCTAGGACCTTGATTCCCAACAGCAGCACTACCACAGACAACAGGCGGCGTAGCCAAAATTTGGATTGCGGCGTCTTCGTCATGCGCTTGCTCCAAGTCAAAACGTCAGCCGTCACGTATCCGCATTATACGCTGTGAATCCATCGGGGTGCAAATTTGACTGGTCGTCTATAACATAGTGCTCAATCCCTGTTTTGTAGTTGCATTGATGAACATCTCGTGGAAGAAATCCGTCGAATTGAGCGCAGTTTACTGTGTTGGAAAGTTGTTTCTGGCGGATGCCAAAGTAGCGAAAAAACAACCGCACCTCGACGAGCTAGCGAAATGCGAAGCACCGAAGGATGCTGGTGATTGGCGTAATTGCCTTGACTCGATTTCGGCGCGCGAATCTGAATCTGTGAATCTTGGCGACTTTTCAACCGACGTTGAGTCATGCACCAGCGCGTTCGAAAAGTGTTTTCCAAAATTTAACGACGAGATAAAAATACGGAGCCAACCACTTCAGAGCATGTTCGCGTTTGAAGGACCTGGCTTGTTTAGATTGACTTGTCAGCTGGCGGGACTGAAACCACCGGAGCACGCGACGGTTTGGTTAGCCCAACCCGTTTCAGCTGGAGGAGGTATTAGCTTGCTGCCCAACGCTTTGGGGCCTCAAGCCATTATCG
>DNPC01000750.1 GCA_003501565.1 Planctomycetaceae bacterium
CGACGAATCTTCCGGTGAAATCCGCCCGGCGGAGCTGAAACAGCTGCGTAAACAGATTCGGGAAATCGACTCGTTGGTGACGAAACTTGAGGAGGCGAAAGGATGATCCCAGCCGTATTGAGTTGTGTATTCGTGTTTTACCTCTACCGGACTCTGAATGCTCCGGCTTCAGAAGCCGACTCTGCTGGTGAATCCAGTCCATCGAGCGAATCGAATCTGGACGGCCTCAAAAAAGACCTGGAGAATCTTCGGTCTCGCTTGGAAGGCCTCTCCGTACAAAACAAAGGAGGTAACCAATGAGTTGGATTCTGGGCGGCATATACTGTGGAATCATCTGGTTGGTTTTCGCCAAGCTCAAGCTGATTCGTCTGTCTTTACCGATCGCGATTGTCCTGGCCTCCGCGGGGCCCTCGATGATCATCGCGTTGCTTTTCTGCGCGCAATACTTGCATCCTTTCACCCCCAACGCAGTAGTGCTTGAACGGGTGGATCCGATCAGTGTTCAGCTCACGCGCCCCGGGCGGGTGACAGAAGTCCTGGTAGAGCCCAATGTTCCTGTCCAAGAGGGAGATGTGCTGTTTAAAGTGGATCCGATTCCCTACCGGAATGCGGTCCAACAGCGTGAAGTCGCACTCGCTCAGGCAAAACAAAATGTTGAGCTAGCACAGTCATCTGTGGTGCTCGCCGAAGCGAACCAGAAGCGAGCCACAGCAGATCTTGATTATGCGACGAAGGATCGCGATCGGCAGGCAGAGCTCAGGGAAAGTAACGCGGCCAGCCAACAGGAGCTTGAACTGGCACAGACACGATACGAGCAAGCCAGTGCTGCTTTTTCCCAGTCGGAAGAGAACCTCAAGCAGACGGTTCTGTCAGTGGAGGTTGCGAAAGCCGATGTGGCTGCTTCTGAAACAGCACTGGACAACGCCAAATACGATCTCGAACAAACTTCGGTTCTCGCACCTGCAAATGGTTACGTGACGAATCTTCAGCTCCGGGAAGGACTGCTCGTTAGCGCCTCTTCCGGACCGGTAATGACATTCGTCCGAGACGAACCCGAAACAGGAAACGGTGTCGTCGTGGCGATGTTTGCCGAAAAAAACTACCTGCTGATCAAGCCAGAACAGTACGCTGAGATTGCTATGGCTGGATACCCTGGGCAGATCCTGAAAGGCAGAGTCATCAACACGATTGACGTCTCGGGCGCTGGCCAGCTGGATGCAACCGGGCAACTCCCGACGACGGTCGTTGATGGTACGCCGACCTCCTTTGCGGTCAGGATTCAGCTGGACGATGCCAGCCTTCGGCTGCCAGGTGGTGCACGGGGGCAAGTTGCGATCTACACCGATAATATGCAGATCGCCGGCATCCCCGTGATGTTTCTCATTCGCGGCAAGAGCTGGCTGAACTACCTTTTTTGATGAGCTGATGTCCTGATCGTTGCGATCAAGGTTGGCCGTTTGAGCTTATGGTAGCGGCTTCTTCGCCGCGTCAGGCTAGGTCGAATAGCATCAGTTCAGCATCGGTGGTTGCCTGTAGGGTCAACGAGGATTCGTCACTGACGGCCACCGCGTCGCTCGTTTTCAGGCTGACTGCGTTTGCCGTGAGTTCGTTTACCATGACTTCGCCGCGTAAGACTTGTAACCAGACGTAGCGCCCATCGGGGATGTCGTACTTCAAATCCATACCAGCGTCGAGATCTGCTAGGTAGATGTTGGCGTCTTGATGAATCAGCAATGAACCTTCGGCTGCATCGCGTGAAGCGACAAGTTGGAAGCGGTTCTTCCGACCGGCAGGTTCGAAAGCGCGCTGTTGATAGCTAGGCTTGATACCCTTGCGTTCGGGAAGCAGCCAAATTTGGTAGAAGTGCGTTGGCTCAGCACTTGAGGGATTGAACTCACTGTGCGTAATGCCGGTTCCCGCAGTGATACGTTGAAATTCACCGGGGCGGAGCACCTCTCCGTTACCCATCGAATCCTTGTGCTCGAGTTCTCCGGCGAGCACATAAGACACGATTTCCATGTCGTTATGTGCGTGGGTGCCAAAGCCCTGGCCCGCGGCCACTCGGTCCTCATTCATGACCCTCAGAGACCTGAATCCCATGTGTTTGGGATCACGATAACCGGCGAAAGAAAACGTGTGGTAGGAATTTAGCCAACCATGGTCGGCATGTCCCCGCTCGTCTGCGCGTCGCAAGGTCAACATCGTTTAACTCTCCTGGATGGATTTCATGGGAATTAACTGAGTGGAAAGAAGCTCGATTCGGCCACCTCTAGCCCAGATCGAAAAGCAGTGCATCGGTGTCTTTTTCGGATACGACATGCAAGTGTGTAGCTTTACTAGTCGCGATCGCGTCGCCCGGACGCAATTGAGTTCCGTTGACAATCAGTGAGCCTCGGGCCACTTGCAACCATCCGTGCCGCCCGCGCTCGACGACGTAGCTCAGCTCTTGTTCAGCATCCAGCTTTGTCGCAAAGATGTTCGCATCTTGGTAAACAGCGACACGCCCTTGGCGGCGATCTGGTCCCACAATTTGTTTCCAGCGGTTGCGTTTGTCAGCAGCCCTCACTTTTGCGTCGCTGTACCTCGGTTGAACACCTCGCATCGCCGGCTGAATCCAAATTTGCAGGAAGTGATTGCTCTCCGTACGCGACGGGTTGTATTCGCTGTGCGTGATCCCGGTGCCTGCTGACATCATCTGGATGTCATCTGGGGTGATGATGGCACCCTGCCCTGTGCTGTCTTTGTGCTGCAAAGCTCCATCTAGAACGTAGGAGATGATCTCCATGTCTTTGTGCGGGTGCGTGGGGAAGCCGCGCCGGGCTGAGATCTTGTCATCATTGATAACCCTCAATGAGCGAAACCCCATGTGACGTTGGTCGTAGTATCCGCCGAAGGAAAATGAGTGATAGCTCTTCAGCCAGCCTAAGTCGGTGTGACCACGCTCGGCAGCTTGACGGACAAGCAGCTCCGCAGGATCGCGTTTGGTCGTGTCGTGGCCCAAAGTGATCTTGGACTGTGCGGCGATGTGAATGAGCCCTGCAGCGGTGAGAGAGAAAGCGCTCCTGCGATGGATTTTCATCATCATGCTCCGTTGATAAAAGTTTACATGCAAACTATAAGTTGAAAATTTTTTAATCGGGTACGCTGCTGCGAACGATTTCCAGGGTACGAATCATCGCACGCAAGTCACTTTGCTTCACACTGCTCAGCAGTGATGCATGGAGATCGAGAACCGGTTGATCCATCTTGGTCAGTAGCTTTGACGCCGCCGGAGTCAGTTCGATCTCAAACACGCGACGGTCCGAGCTGGACTGTGTCTTTGTGATCAGCTTTAGCTTTAGGAGCTGGTCTACTACTCGCGTAATTGCCGGAGCTACTTGAATCATGCGTTCGGCTACTTCCAGACACGGCATCGGCTGGCCCTCACCGCGAAGTATCCGCAAGACGTTGTATTGGGTCAGCGTCAAACCGTGCTCACGAAAGAGTCGAGCCAAGCGGTTCTCAAGTAGATCCGTTGTCCGCATCAATGCGAGCATCGCTTCCTGTTCGACCGAGTCAAACGGATTCCGCTTCTTCAGCTCGTTTCGAAGTGATGGTGACATTTTCTGCTCTGCTCCACTGCAGTAAGTTTACATGTAATGTATCGGCGTGGCAAGTGCTACGATTTAGTTTTCTTTAGGATTTGTTCTTCGTGCGCTGGAGAGCGGCTGTTCGAACGACAAACCTGTGTATTCACTCATGGCGACCAGGAAGCTGGCGAACTGCTCATTTCGCAGTTTGATGATCAGCGCCCGGAACGGCTGGCACAGGGATACTTGGGGGAGAAATTACACTAAACTGCTTACACGGGTCGCGGTTGCGAACGTCACTAGGTCCTTCGCTGCTGCTCGTTTTCTGGTGTCTTCTGACGGCCAAAGCTGAACACGACTTTCCTCTTTTGTTGGTGGGTTATGAAACGCGTAAAAATGGTTCTCCTGCTCATGAGCTGGTGGCTGCCGTTTTCGGTGGTGGCTCAGGAACAGGAATCAGTACCAGGTGAAGATTTCTACTTTCCGGGAAAATGGGGTGAGTGGGAATCGCGTGCTGCCGAAGCTGTTGGGATGAACTCGCTCAAGCTGGCCGAGGCGGTTGAGTATGCAAAGAAAGCGGAAAACCCCGCTTCCAAAGATCTGTCGGAGGTCGTTGCGGTTTCGTTTGCGAACGAACCTTTTAATTCGATCGTTGGACCAACCAAAGTCAGAGGGGCGGCAAACGGATTGATCGTGCGCAATGGTTTCATCGTTGCCGAATGGGGTGACACCAAACGCGTCGACATGACTTTCAGCTGCACGAAGAGCTATCTATCCACGGTTGCTGGCCTTGCACTGGACGACGGACTGATTCGCGATACGAATGATCGACTGACGGATTACATTCGCGATGGGAAGTTTGATTCCGAACACAACGCAAAAATCACTTGGGAACATCTACTCCAGCAAACGTCCGACTGGTCAGGCACATTGTGGGACAAACCAGACTGGGCGGACCGTCCGCGTGGTACGGATCGGACAAAGTGGAAGAACCGAAAGCTGAACGAACCAGGTTCATTCTTTAAGTACAACGATGTGCGTGTGAATTTGCTCGCTTACTCGCTCATGGAAGTGTTCCGTGAGCCGCTCCCAGTCGTGCTTCGAAAGCGAATTATGGATCCTATCGGTGCCTCACCGACGTGGCGATGGCACGGTTATCGCAATTCTTGGGTGACCCTTGATGGGCAGAAGATGCAGTCCGTTAGTGGTGGCGGACATTGGGGCGGAGGCATGTTCATCTGCTCACGCGACCACGCCCGGTTCGGCTATTTGTTCCTGCGCGACGGTAGGTGGCGCGGCGAACAGCTGATTTCGAAGGATTGGATCAAAGCCATGCGAGTTCCCGCTGAGGCCAACTCGGAGTACGGTTACATGTGGTGGTTGAACTCCGGACAGAAGCGAATTAAGTCTGCACCAGCTTCGGCGTTCAATGCTTCCGGTTTTGGTGGCAACTATGTGTATGTTGACCAAGAAAACGATTTGTTAATTGTGCTGCGATGGACGCCGGATTTAGCGGGTGTCGTCGAAAAAGTCCTGGCAGCGATTGAAAAGTGATTCCGCTCGGCTGGCGCCGATACAAAGTTCTTCGGAGAAGCTGTTATGAAGTGTTCCGCTAGCGGATCGGCTATGGCGTTCTTATTGCTTATCGGTGCAGCGTTCGCACAACAGCAACAGGCGAGTACATCTGCCGAAGGCAAGCTGGGTGCGATTGCGACGGGCAGTACTGATGCGGCCAATGCCGGTCTCGAAATCCTGAAAGCGGACGGAAATGCCGTGGATGCAGCGGTGGCCACACTGTTGGTTCAGACGGTTGTCGAATCCCAGTTGTACTGCTTCGGTGGCGAAGTACCCATCATCGTATACGACGCCAAGCGTGATGTTGTTGAAGTTATCGCAGGGCTGGGCGCGGCGCCACAGCTAGCAACGGTAGAGTGGTTTAACACCCATCGCAAAGGCGTCATTCAGGGACGGGGTGATATTGCCAATGCGGTGGTTCCGGGAACGCTCGATGCGTGCATTACGGCCCTTGATCGTTACGGTTCGAAGACCTTCCGTGAATGCTCCGAGGGTATGCTGCGAGTACTTGAGCGCCGGGCAAACTACGATATCGAAGAACTACAAAGTCGGATGAGCAGGCGCCGCGGCTTCGACGCGAAACAGTTTGTTGAACATCACCAGAACTTTCTCAGGATGATCACTCGTCTGCGTGATGCTGAACAAGCTGCTGGTTCGGACCGTCGTCAGGGCTTGCAGGCAGTCTCCGACTACTTTTACCGCGGGCCCATTGCCCGTGAGGTCGACGCTTGGTCAAAGAAGAACGGTGGGCTGCTCCGCTACTCAGACTTTGCAAAGCATCACACGCCAATCGATCAACCGGTGATCACGGAGTTCCGCGGCCACAATATCTACAAGTGCCCAGAGTGGACCCAGGGGCCGTTCCTCCAGCAAACTTTGCGTCTGCTTGAGAACCGCGAATTGGAACCGCTGGGTCATCAATCGGCCGACTACATCCACAGCGTGGTTGAGGCGATGAAGCTGGCATTTGCCGATAGGGATGCGTTCTACGGCGATCCGAATTTTGTCGAAGTACCGCTAGAGGCATTGTTGTCGGACGAGTACACCAGTATGCGGGCAAAGTTGATTGACTTGCAAACCGCGTCTCAGGAACAGCTGCCCGGTGACCCCTACGCGATGAAACCGCTGCTTGGCACCGCGCCGCGCGATCACGAATCGTTCAGTGGACACAGTGACGATACAAGCAACTGTTTGGTGGCTGACAAATGGGGCAATGTAGTAGCGGCCACGCCTAGCGGTTGGGGTGGCGTTCCTGCTGGTGACACGGGCCTTCAACTCGGCAGTCGCATGATTGGGCTGACTACCTGGGAGGGGCATCCGAGTGTGCTGGAGCCTGGCAAGCGGCCTCGCATCACATTGACTCCCACACTGATCATGAAAAACGGTCAACCGGTGTTTGCTATCAGTGTCGCCGGCGGTGATCAGCAGGACCAAGCTTCCATCCAGATTGCTCTCAACCGCATCGTCTTCGGCTTCAGCGCAGATGAGTCAGTGAAGACGCCACGGTTCAGCACGGAGCAGCATATCAATTGGTTCGGTCATCTTCCCGTAAAACCAGGAACGCTGTCGATACCGCGTGACCTGGGTAAAGACATTGAAGAAGCTCTCGCAGCTCGTGGGCACAAGGTATCTCGGTCGCGAACGGCGGGCGCGTCAGTCGTGTTAGCAATTGACCCCGAGACGGGCGTGAAAAC
>DNPC01000625.1:0-2330 GCA_003501565.1 Planctomycetaceae bacterium
AGTAAGCTGCTTATGGCACTTGTGGCCATCACGGCACTTTCGCAAACCGGCTGCTCGGTCGTGCACAACGGCTACACAGCTCTGACCCGAAACGGCACCTGGAACGACACTGTGGTTGTGCTTCGCAATCGGTCGTTTTCGATGAAGGCCTGGCATCGTCGCAAGCACCGCTTCTGCCGCGAGAAATACCAACGCGACTTCTGTGCTGGCTTCCGAGCTGGTTACGAAGCGGTGGCCTCCGGTTCAGACGGCTGCACACCAGCTTTCCCACCATCAGAATACTGGTCTTGGGAATATCAATCGGCTGAGGGCCAAGCCAAAACATCCGCTTGGTATTCAGCGTTTCCTCACGGGGCCAGGGCCGCCGAGGAAGACGGCGTAGCGAACTGGAACCAAGTGCCGATGTCGGCTGCCCTGCAGGCCGAGTACCAGCAGGCGGGAGTTTTGACTCACGAAGGTGCTCTGTACCCGATACCGGATCCTAACGCTCCTAAGCTGCCCGCACCGGCTCAGCCGCAACAACCTGCAGTGATGGTCCCCATGGCCGATGGTAGCACTATCCCGCTGGATGCCATTCCGCTAGGCGAAGGCGAACGGATTATTCCGCAGTCCATCAATTTACCGCAGCTCTAGTTCTGCCCCATCGACTGAAGGTCGCCTGACTGGCGGTCAACGGTCATCCGCTTCGATCATACGCAACCAACGAACGAACCAATAGAGGCTCCTAGCCATGAACCGATCAGGACTCCACGCGACAGCTCTGGCTGCCAAGCGAAGCGAACAGGCACGCGGAATAACGACGGCACTGCTCCTATTGGCAGTGACGGTTACGTCCTCGGGCTGTACCGCACTCACACAACCCATCGATGGTATTCCATCCGACCGGCTACCACCACAGTTCTTCCAAGGTGAGAAGAACAACCTGGTGCCGATCGACATCAGCCTGCTGGCACAAGAGCCGCCACGGCAATATACGCTCGGTGCGGGCGATGTTTTGGGCGTGACAGTCGATAGTATTCTGCCATCAACGCTGCCAGACCAAGTGCCCGAACCTCCACCGGTTCACTTCCCTGAACAGGAAGACACCTTACCGCCATCAACGGGTTTTCCGATTACGGTAATTGACGACGGCACCATTTCGCTACCGCTGCTGGACCCGATCAAGGTAGAGGGACTTACCACGGATCAGGCCCGAGATTTGATCCGGCGGAAGTACGTAGAAGCCAACATTCTGCCGGAGGATCGTAAGATCAGTCCGTTGGTGACGGTAATTAAGAAGCGACAGATCAACGTAATTGTGGTACGTCAGGACCAACAAGTCTCCAACGTGATACTTGAACAAGTCAATCGTTCCGGTCGCGGTGTCACCGCAGCTGATCAAAGTGGTGAAAGCACGGTAGTCAAACTGGACGCGTTCGAGAATGACATTTTGCATGCTTTGAGCGAAACTGGGGGGATGCCCGGGACCTCGGCGAAGAACCAGATCAAGATCCTGCGTAGTGAGAATAAGAGCCGAGAGGAACGCCGGCGTTTTGTGGAACAGTACGCTCAGACGATCGCGACCCATGTCGACCCCTGCAGTTGCCCACCGCCGATGCCGGAAGATCCAAGCATCCTGAAAATCCCTCTACGGCTTCCACCTGGGGTTTGGCCCAGTATTCGTCCTCAGGATGTGATCCTTGAGGAGGGAGATGTTGTACTGATCGAATCTCGAGAGAACGAGTTTTTCTACACCGGCGGTTTGCTACCGGGCGGCCAATGGCCGATTCCGCGGGACTATGACTTGGACGCTCTGGGAGCGATGGCGATTGCCGGGGCTGGAGTCTCCAGTATCCAACGCTCAAGCGGTGGCAGCCTGGTAGGTAACACGCAACTGATTCCACCTGGAAATCTGTTCATCCTGCGGAAAACTCCTTGCAACGGACAAATTGCGATCCAAGTAGACCTCACCAAGGCGGTCAACAATCCGTCGCTGAGGCCGATTGTCCAACCGGGGGACACGCTGATCCTGCAGTACAAGCCATGCGAGGAAGCGATCAACTTCGGCATCGGAGCTTTCTTCACCTTCGGTATTCGCGAGTTGTTTAACTAACGGCGAGTGAATTGACGGACGAGTGGCCTTGCCTCGAGTCTGGGGACAGACTCGGCTACGTGAACACAATCCGGCGGCAGGATTCCTGCAGCCGGATTTTTTCGTTTTGATTAATCTGACTGCTAAATTCGCTAATAGCGTGCGAGAACGCAAATTCTGCGTAGAATAGAGCTCGGTGCGAGGTTCCTGAGCGGGTTTCAAGCCGCTTGGGTAGAAATTGGTGCCCCGCCAATCACCC
>DNPC01000625.1:2405-8545 GCA_003501565.1 Planctomycetaceae bacterium
CCCTAAAGCCTACATTCCTTAGAGCTTAACACGAGTCACATCTATGCTTTCTTTGGCCCTGGTCACACTGGTGAGCTTGGCACTTTCGTTGGTGCTGACGCCACTAGTTCGCTCGCAGGCAATTAAGTTCGGCATTGTTGACCACCCCGACAACCAACGAAAATTGCACCGCCGCGTTGTTGCCCGCGCTGGGGGAACCGCCGTCCTTTTTTCGGTGCTGCTTACATGTTCGCTGGCTGCGTTCAAGCTCAATCTGCTCCAGCTTCGCGCATCAGCGTTCTTCCCTTACGTCGCGTTGCTGACTGCGATGGTGGCGATCTGGCTGCTGGGACTCGCAGATGACATCTGGACGCTCCGCGGACGGCAAAAGCTTGTTGGTCAGATCTTAATTGCTTCAGGGCTAGCCTGCTGTGGATTCCAGATTGGGTCCGTTCAGGTACTGGGCTACCAACTGGACTTGGGACTGTTTGCAGTACCGGTGAGCACAATCTGGCTGCTAGCGACCACGAACGCGCTCAATCTGATTGACGGGGCAGACGGGCTGTGCTCTACGATCGGGGCCGTGATCTGTGGTTCTCTGGGTGTCCTGGCTGCTGTGAACAATCATTACGCGGAGGCGGCAATTGCGTTCGCAATGTGCGGGGCCCTTATTGGTTTCTTAATATTTAACTTTCCGCCAGCCTCAATTTTCCTCGGCGATTCGGGCAGTCTGCTAATCGGCATGGTAACCGGAGCACTCGCGATACGCTGCGCTCTGAAGGGCCCAACGACAGTGGCATTCTTGGCACCGCTGGCCATTCTTTCGCTGCCGCTGCTTGATTCCTGCATGGCGATCATCCGGCGAAAGTTAACCGGCAGGTCGATTTACACGACCGATCGGGCACATCTGCACCACACCCTTCGGAACAAGGGCCTTGGCGATCGCGGATTGTTGGCTGCGGTAGCATTCCTGTCGCTTACCACGGCCTCGGGAGCATTGCTAGGACAATTCCTAGGCCGCGACTGGATCGCACCGATTTGTGTGGTTGTAATGTTTGGTTTTCTGGTGTTCACCAAGGCGTTTGGATACGCCGAGGTCGCCTTGGTCGCGCGGCGAGGATCTTTGTTTGCACGCAGCTTGATGAAGCCAATTGGGCGGCCTCAAACCGACTCGCACCACAAGACAGTTCGCCTACAGGGCAACCGGCAATGGGATACCGTGTGGATGACGTTAGTCGAGTTCGCGGAGTCGCAGGAACTTTCGCAATTGCACATGGACCTGAACGTGCCCTGGTTGGAAGAGGGGTTTCACGGGACCTGGCGACGCGGCAAATTGCCTGACAAAACTGAACGCTGGTCGACTTCTCTACCAATCTGTGCCGCCGGACGCCTGGCAGGTCGACTGGATGTGGTGGGACCTGCGATTCTTGATGAGGGGTTCAGCCCTGTGGCCAAACTGCTTGAACTGATTGAAGACTTAGGACCTCAGATCGAAGTGATCATGGAAACTCCCGTCGAAGCCCCAGCAACTCAACTGCAGTCCACCCAGACTAAGACCACCGGCAAAGCTCTTTCCGCAGCAGCTGGAAACTAGCGGATTACAGCTCAGTTTTCGGCTAGCACCTGTAGCTGGACTCACAAGAGTTAAGGCAACTAAGGTTCTAACCTCGAAGTCTGGCGATTCCGGCTACCGAAGGGAGACGATTGGGGAGCAGCCTGCACTGCTACCGGTCGAAAAAATGCAATACACTAGCGGCCTTTTCTATCTCGAACTCTGAGACACAAGCATGAAGATTTGTTGTATTGGCGCTGGCTATGTCGGCGGACCGACGATGGCGATGATCGCCAAACAATGCCCGAACATCAGCGTGCATGTCGTTGATTTGAATTCAGAACGCATCGCCGCATGGAACTCCGACGAATTGCCCATCTATGAACCGGGACTCCAAGAGGTCGTCGAGGAAGCCCGCGGCCGAAACCTAGAATTCTCGACAAACGTAGATCAAGCGATTGCCGAAGCCGATATGATTTTCATTTCGGTGAACACGCCTACAAAGACTTATGGCATTGGGGCAGGGCGGGCTGCGAATTTAGAGTTTATCGAGAAATGCGCGCGGCAGATCGCAAAAGTCGCCACCGGTCACACAATCGTGGTCGAGAAATCAACGTTGCCGGTGCGAACCGCGGAAGCGGTGAAACGGATCCTAAGCAGCGTGAACACCGATGCAACGTTTGATGTCCTGAGCAATCCGGAATTCTTGGCCGAAGGCACGGCCGTTGACGATCTAAACGATCCCGACCGAGTCCTAATCGGTGGTGAATCGGAAACCGCAATTGAAGCACTCGTCGAAGTATATGCCCACTGGGTTCCGCGTGAGAAAATCCTAACCACGAACCTGTGGAGTAGCGAACTTTCGAAGCTGACCGCAAATGCGTTCCTTGCACAGCGCGTTTCGTCAATCAACGCTATCAGTGCACTTTGCGAGGCGACCGGCGCGGACGTTGACGAGGTTGCTCGCGCGATCGGCACGGACTCGCGCATCGGTCCGAAATTCTTGAAGGCGTCCGTCGGGTTTGGCGGCAGTTGTTTTCAGAAAGATATCCTGAATCTGGTTTATCTGTGCGAACACTTTGGACTCGCCGAGGTCGCGGCCTACTGGGAACAAGTCGTCACGATGAACGACTACCAAAAGGCACGATTTGCGCGGAACATCGTCCGCACCATGTTTAATACCGTATCAGACAAACAAATCGCCATGCTGGGATGGGCGTTCAAGAAAGACACCAACGACACGCGCGAGTCGGCAGCCATTTACGTTGCCCGCGATCTGCTGCGCGAACACGCTCGATTATTTGTATATGACCCACGCGTTAAGCGTGAGCAAATCGTGGCAGATCTTGAGTACGCAATGAAGCCACTCGGTCAGCCGCTTTCTCAGGAAGACCGTCGGTTGATTGACTCCAACCTAACGGTCTGCAACGATGCTCACGCCGCGACCGATAACTCACACGCAATTGCCGTTATGACGGAGTGGGACGAATTCAAGACGCTCGACTTCAAACGTGTGTTTCAGTCGATGCACCAACCCGCGTTTGTCTTCGACGGTCGCAACATCCTCGATCGTGGTGAGCTCACCGCGATCGGCTTTGAAGTTCATTCCATCGGCAAGGCGTAGGTCACGCTTCTAGCTTGTCATGGCCTGGTGGCACCGGGCGTTCAACTGTTGAAGTTGAGCATTTGGGCAAATAGCGCTCGCGTTTCCTTTTTTCAAAGGGTTAATGGTAGCCCGACGTGTCAGTTTTGAAGATGCGATTTTCCAGGTCAATCGGGCCAACGGCCAAGTGATTTGTATAGCCCGCCCACCGGACTGGGTAGACCATCAAAAACCCCGTTAGGGCCGAAGGTCCGACCGTTTGTTTCACTTCGGCGGGCGCTGCAACTGACCGGACCGTTTGCTCTACAATTCACTGGCCTTTCGTGCCTCCATCCCGCTGGGCTGGGATATGCAAACGAACAGGGCGTTGCCCCTTAAATAGAATGCGTAACTTGATTACGTTCGACGGCTCTCACAATTCGGTCTACTAGTTATGGATGAATCGCGCAAAGAGCTGAATGTCGTCGGCAAAGGCCAAGTGCCAGTTTTCTCGTTGGCGATTGATGTCATCAAGACCAGTACAGGTTTCAGCGCTTCGGTTGCAAACTTAGACATGCCATCGGTAGAGGCAGCGAATCAACGCGACGCAATCAGCCGAGTATGTACCGCCGCGAAACAGCAGCTGAAAAAGTCGGCAGGTCGCGGTGTTACACCGACAGTCTCTGATCCGCCGTCGCCGAAAGATGGCGTAGAACGTTTTTTGGTTCCGGTACATCTTTGACAACTCTCCGTTTGCGACGAAGTGAAGATCTGATGACCTCATCGTGTTGATGAGAGTTTTCTTCGCTGGCTGCAGGTTGCGCTGCGCCCCTTTCAGATAAGTCAAGAGCCATTTGGTTTTAAACTGATGACTTTGATACATCCCGGCTATACGGTGTCGATAGCACGCGTTTCATTATGATTACTGTGGATAGTACGTTGATTTGGGAGCATAAAGCTAGTCAAGTAAATGTAAACACATGATGGATTTTCTCAGAACATCCGGGACCCCTCTTTGTGAGGATTGCCGCGGCGTGGTTGCTACCGCCTCCGAGACACCGCGAGGCGACAGAAGCAGATCCCCCAAAAAACGAAGAGGGATGGTTCTGGCACAGAAGTCCTTGAGAACCTAAGATCGTCTGCCGCTGGGACGTAGCCACGTACGAAGAAGAACGATATGTCAGCGTTGTCCCTCACGATACCACGGAACGCGCCCCCATTCAATTCGCCAGGTGTGACTATGTCTGCAAGTTGTGTGACGTTGTGACGCTCGAGCAAATTTAGATTCGAATCAAAGGCCTCGACGAAAAGATCGCTTCCATTATTGGGCGCGTAATTTATGAACGCACCAACCGAGAGAACCGGACCGTCGCGAAACTCAAAAACCAATCCTCCAGGACGAGCATCGTTGGAGCTTACGAAAGTTCGGCCGTTTCCCCACCGACCGTTTGAATCGAGGCCCCAGGTTGGGAAGTTCGTGTAGAGCCCCGTGTTGGGTGATCCAAAAAATGTCACGTCTTCACCGACCGAGTTGCCAATCTGAAGCGGACCTGAGAACTGCTCGAGCGTGGGTACATCGTCAAAATCGATCAGAATCGGTTGCCGTACCAAACCTGGGAACGTTATGAACTCGGCGCGAGAAGTACCGAATAATGAACACGAGAGAATAATTAGCCAGAAAGCTCTTGGTGCAACGTTTCGCATTTTCTCTTCTCACATGGGAAAGTGTCGATTCATTTCTATTATAGCTGGCTCCCTAATACAGGGTGAGGTGAACGTTCGCGGTCGCCTCGTATCGGCCGGCGATTTTCGTAGCCTTAGTCCGCTAACGGCCTTAGAATTCCGACTCACTCGACTTGCCTGGACTTACGCTCGGAATCAAAAATTCTTGGCCTCTGGACTCTTGCCAGGATGAGTTGGGATTCTACACAGCATGGGAACACAACTTCGAACCTGCATCGTCAAGCAACCGTTGCCATTTACGGCGGGGTTGGTGGCGGAGCAGTTGCTGATCGGATGACGATGGTGCGAGCGTATAGTCGTCCTGTTTCTGGGAGCTGACTGTGTGCGGTATCTGAACCTGACAACGGGGACTTCGCGTACAATCGTAAATCGCACCTTGAGTGCCCAGAGTTCACTCTTCGATTTTGGATTGTTTTTGAATGAACGCGATAGAACCCATCGAACGACTGGTCAATCTGATCGATCCAGCTGCCAATATCCTCTTCAATATGAGCCACGAGGAAGCCAACGAACGCGTCAAGTCAGGTGATGCTGGTCAAGTCGCGGAAATCGAGGGCCAATTCTGCATCGTCGCCAAAGATGGCAAGATGGTACGACTTGCGCGATCAATCGGCCGCCCAATGCGGTACTTCCTGGCAAAGCGCGCGGCCGGACCGTGTCTGATCGTAGCGGAGCGGATCGACCAAATTCGCGATGCACTGGCCTCTGAAGGGCTCGGCGATCAGTTCCATCCGTCCTACACCCGCATGGTGCCCGCCCATCATGTGTTAGAACTTCAACTGGTCGGATGTCCTGATCCGAATCCCGGCCTAAAACGTTTCTTTGATCCTCAACCGCGCCAGCTTCCGGCGGACATTGAAACCATTGGCCAGCGTTACATCGGCCAGCTGGCCTCAGTATGCAACCAATGGCTCGATACGGTGGATGCTCGCGAGCCTATCGGTGTGATGTTCAGCGGCGGTATCGACAGCAGCAGCGTGTTGCTGGTTCTGTACAAACTATTGCTTCAGAGAGGTGAATCGCCGTCACGGCTGAAAGCGTTTACGTTAAGCGTCGATGGGCAAAGCGAAGATGAAACGCAAGCTCGATCGATGCTGAAATCACTCGACCTAGAGATGTTGCTCGAGGTGATCGATGTTCCAGCTGACAACATCGACTGGAAGAAAGCGGTCCGAATTGTAGAAGACTACAAACCACTCGACATTCAGGCCGCAGCCGTCGGTCTCGCACTGTGCGAGGAGATCCGACGAAGGTACGCGGACTGGACATGGCTGGTCGATGGTG
>DNPC01000625.1:8636-9151 GCA_003501565.1 Planctomycetaceae bacterium
GACGAGAACCTCAAAGACTACCCGATCGAAGACAATCCGGAGCTGACAATCCGGAGCGTCCTTAACAATCAGATGCTATACCACGAAGGCTGGGGCGTCGGTGCCATCAAGCACTCGCTGGTTTACAGCGGAGGACAGAGCCGAGGTCACGCGCGGACGTTTGCACCGGCCAGCCAACTGGGTTTTCGAGGGTTCAGCCCTTATGCCTTGCCAAGCGTCATCGAAGTCGCGGAGGGCATTCCCTTTATCGAGCTGACCGACTGGTCCCACGAAAAGCTGTACGCACTTAAAGGTCAAATCGTAGCGGCTGGAGTCAAATCCGTGGCGGGAATTGACATGCCCGTTTACGAGAAACGTCGTTTTCAAATGGGTGCAACCGGACGCGAATTGTTCGACCGTTTGTTCCCTAGTGATGAACAGACTTACCGCGAAGAGTTCCTCCGGCAATATACCAGCGCCTAGCGAAGCACATCTCGTTTGACCGTCAGCCGCAAATCCGTTTTTCCACTGCGCAA
>DNPC01000864.1 GCA_003501565.1 Planctomycetaceae bacterium
GTTGTGGTCGCTAAAATGCGATCATCGGCCGAGAAGCCGGGTTGCTCACTCATACTTAGCAGCAGGTTTACGACTGCCGCATGCTGTACGACGACGCCTTTGGGGAGGCCCGTCGATCCCGAAGTGTAAATGACGTAAGCAACGTCCTCGGAGGGATTCTGGTGTGGTATCTCTCGTGGCGGCGCCGCGAATGCCTCGTCCCAGCGCTGGTCGATGACTGTGACGGGGGCTTCGAACTGGTTGGTCAGCTCAACCTGGTTTGTATTGGCAACGATATGTTTCAGTTGGCTGTTTTCGACCATATAGGCCAATCGGTCGACTGGATATTCTGGATCCAGCGGTACATACCCGGCGCCGCATTTCAAAATTCCCAGTAGCAATACTGGCGTATCGATATAGCGATCGCAGCATAGGCCAACCAAGTCACCGTTGCGAACTCCCAGACTGAAGAGATAGTTCGCGACCGCTTCGCTACGCTGATCAAGTTCGGCATAGGTCAGCCGAGCATCATCGCAAAGCACCGCGATCGTCTCGGGAGTCTTCTCAGAGTTTTGCCCAATCAGTTCTACTAAAGACACGTGAGGGTAGTTGCGATTGGTCGCGTCATTGATTGAAGCGTAAAGAGCGTCCAAGTTCATGGTGATATGCGGTCCAGTGCGGGATGAGTGGCACTTGCTGGACTGCGCGGACGACTTTAGCTGGCGAATAAGGGCATTCCGCCAGCATGAACTGCATGGTTCGAGTTCGGCGCAGTAGACACCGAACTATAGGTTAGAAACTGGGCCGTTGAGGCACAGCAAACGTCAGGCTTAACTGAGTACTGATGCTATTGTCAGTTATATGGCTTGCACCGATTGAGGTCGGATGTTCGGGGGGCAAGCTCTCGCTACTTCGACTTTCCAAGCTTGCAGACCGCTCGAAAGTGCTTTGCGGAAACTGGTTGCACGCTCAGACGTGAGCCGCGCCGAAGCAGAATCATACCCTCCAGCTGCTCGTTGGCTTTCAGTTCATCCAGGGGGATTAAGCGATCAAACTTCTCGACCAGTTTCACGTCTACCATGATCCATCGCGGATTGTCGGGATCTGATTTCGGATCGTAGTGTTTGTCGTTCTTGTCGAAGGCGGTGTGATCGGGATAGCCCTCGCGTACTATTTCGCAGACTCCAACCACTCCGGGGGGCTTGGCATTGCTGTGGTAGTAGAGCACTTGGTCGCCGACCTTCATTTCATCGCGCATCATGTTCCGCGCCTGATAGTTGCGGACGCCGTCCCAGCAAGTGGTTTGTTCGGGGCTGTTGGCTAGGTCATCAATGCTGAAAACGTCGGGTTCACTCTTAACCAACCAGAACTTTGCCATTGGAAAGGTGCCTAATGCTGAAGTAACGACTTTTGAGGATCCGAGCCTCTCGAACGCGAGCATTGTAGTGCGTTATCGCATTTCGCCAGAGGGTGCGCGGCTACCGCGCGATTTCGGCACACCAGTTGCTTCAATGGGTAGGGTGTAGCCCGCCGAAGTCACACGGGGTTGGGACAGAGAAGGCAGCTGTTATTCGGCGCCAAATCTAGCGTAATGTGCGAGAGCGCAGGTGTGTTGTCGAAGCTGGCATTTCGCGAGAGTTGGATGCCTCTACGCCGTAGCAGCATTTGTTACCGACCACTACCTCGGCGGGCTACCTTTCGTTCAATGTTACCGCGGCGTCACTGATCTTTGATTCGGTGAGCGGTGTGTAGGAAGTTTGAAATTCCCCGATTTCCGCAGGCAAGCGTGATTCCGCCGGGCAATTGACGGCGCTGGATTGCGCTCACGATATCCAATTAGCGTGGTTTTCGCCCTACCTTTCTTTTCGGCCCAGCAATTTGCCATGTCACGTGTCACCGTGATTTGGGCCTATGAGCCCGTCATGGACTCGCGCCAGTGACGCGGCCTTAGTTACAGGGCTTCGTCGTAGCAATGCTTGCTGCAGCAAAACGCCGCACTGTGCGAATTTGCCTGAACGTTTACGCTACAGACCGCCTGACGACTACAATGATTGATGGTGGTTGAGGTAAACCGTCTCGAGCTTTACCACATTTTTTTCGGTATGTGGCCGATGACTATAGCCCACGATCCCCCCATAGATACTTGGCTTAAGGCCGGATCTAGACAATAATTTAGGTTTGAACGAATCTGTTGCCCCCACCGCCAAAGTTGCGGTTCCCACCTGTGGCAGCGATCGCTTTGCCATTTCTTTTTCTCTAAAGAGTTTTCATGCAAAACTATGCGCGACTTGGAACGTTCGGCATCCTTGCGCTGATTGTTCTTCGTATCGGGATCGGTTGGCACTTTTATATGGAAGGTGTTGCCAAGGTTAAGAGCGGAGACTTCTCCTCTGTCGGGTTCCTCAAATCTGCTCAAGGACCGCTGCGAGAGAAATTTCAGAGCATGATTTGGGACAACGAAGGTTCGCTTCGATTGGACCAGGCAAAAATGAACGGTTTGTTCGTCCAAGCCGCCAACCGTGCCGCAGCTCACTTTGATTTCACCGAAGACCAAAATGTCGAGCTCAACGCGATGGTTTCCCAGTTTGCGGGATTGGACTCCGAGGGCAAGGAATATGTTGGTCTGCTGAACGAAATCTTCGATGATCACGCTGTCGAGATCGACAAATACAACGAGAGTGCTGAGCGTGTTGAAACCATGAAAGAGTCAGGGACTTGGACAGGCGTTGAGAGCTTGAGGGGGCAGCTCGTGTCCGTACAAGCAGAACGGGCAAAATTGGTTGAGCCAGCACTGGACGCGATCGACGGTCTGTGGAATGACTACGAACGAGAGCTCAACGCGATGGCGAGTCCCGAGCAGTACGCTGCGGCCAAGTATTTCGATTTTAAGCGGCCAGGCGAAGGTGAGCTTTCGGCAAGCAAGATTGACAGCATCATTCCAATTTTCGACATGGTCGTCGGAATACTGCTCATGGTCGGATTGCTGACGCCGTTGGCGGGTTGGGCCGCGGCCTTGTTCTTGCTCGGCGTCGTGCTGAGCCAGATGCCTGGCTATCCCGGAACCACGCCGACCTACTTCCAAGCGATCGAAGCACTCGCTTGTGTTGTTGTCGCTACCACTGATTCAGGACGCTACGCTGGACTTGATTTTATACCGTGGAGTATTTGGAACCGCGGCAAAGCAGCGCCAGCTGCCTAATGTCGTGTCGATTCCCGATCCAATCAATCAATAACGCAAATTCATAAACGGATATTACGATGCAATCACTTACTGACGAACAAAAGCAGGTCGGCAAGGATAACTTTCACCAAGCCGTTGGCGTTACCCGGCGGGACTTCATTAAAGGTGTTGCGGCTTCCGGGGCAGTCTCCGGTGCGGGCCTTGGCGCAATGTACTTCGGCTACGAAACGGTCAAAGACCCGGTGCGAATCGGTGTCATTGGCGTTGGTGATGAAGGCAATGTGTTACTTGGTGGTTGTACGCCAGATTACGTTACCGTAAAGGCGATTGCAGACATTCGACCAAGTAGCATTCATCGCGCGTTCCACGGCGACTGGGCCAGTGACGCCGCACACGCCGCTCGGCCCGGCCTGATCAAGCAGTACGGCTACCGCGACGAGAAGCAGGCCCGACAAGAGGTTACCGTCTACAACGAAAGCAATGGCGGAATTGAGGCGCTTTTGGATGATGATTCCATCGAAGCTGTCATCATTGCGTTACCTTTGTTCTTGCACGCGCCGATCGCAATCCAAGCGATGCGTAGAGGCAAGCACGTGTTGACCGAGAAATTGATGGCGCACAATGTCGCTCAGTGCAAATACATGGCGCGGGTCGCCAAGGAAACTGGGCTTCACTTAGCGACGGGTCACCAACGGCACTACAGTGTTCTCTACGACAACGCCGTTCACATGTTGCGGACCGGTTTGCTTGGCCAGTTGCACCACATTCGCGCTCAGTGGCACCGCGGTAATCTACCTGGCAACGATAGCTGGAAGATGCCTTTGCCCGGTGGTGAACTTGGGGCCGATGGCAAGCTGCTGGATCCTATCTTTGACAGATGGCAGGCCCTGAATGCGGCGTACGAGCGGGAAACAAATCCCGCCAAAAAGCATGAGCTAATGATGCAACGCAACCAGTGGGCCGCGTGGACGCAGGATGCCAAAGTCGAAGCGGACAAGCACGGCTACCTGCATGAAACGCTCTCAGATGGTCGTGAACGAACTGCTATGGAGGAGCTCTGTCGCTGGCGATTGTGGGAGCGAACTGGCGGTGGACTAATGGCAGAACTCGGCAGCCACCAACTTGATGCCGCTACGATCTTCTGTTCGGCGCTTCGCTCCGACAACAAGAAGGCTCATCCACTTACAGTACATGCTGTAGGCGGTCGTCATATCTTCCCACTTGATCGCGACGCTGGCGACCATGTGTATTGCATGTTCGAATTCCCTGGGCCTGATTACGATCCAGATTTCCCAGTGGGTTACTACTCGCCTACCGAGAACTATCCGCCGAAAGGCAAAGGGGTTGCCCCACATACCGAAGATCCGAATAAGAAGATTGTCGTTACTTATTCGACGATCAACGGCAACGGATTCGGCGGTTACGGCGAAGTTGTCATGGGTACCAAAGGGACTTTGGTGCTCGAGCGTGAAAAGGAAACCATGCTTTACCAGGGCTCCAACACCAGCGCCAAAGTTGATGTTAAAGAGGACAATGGCAGCTATGCTCTGGATACCCAAGCCAGCGGCAACTATACAGCCGCAGCGGTCTCAGAAGCTGCGACTGGCCCAGATGTAAGTCGTGGGTACACCGAAGAGATCGAGCACTGGGCATGGTGTATCCGCAATCCAGCTCCCGAGAACAAGCCACGCTGCTACCCTGAGGTTGCGATGGCGGATGCAGTCATTGCACTTTCCACCAACGTTGCAATGCAGCGGGCTGCGAAGGGCGAAGGCGGCTACCTCCAGTTTGAAGAGAGTTGGTTCGATCGTGACTCCGACGCTACTCCAGATGGCAGTGATGTCGCTGCCGAAGGCAAGTCGTTGGAAGCGTGGAAAATGAGTTAGGGCTGGTACTGAGTGGTTGTTCTTGTTTGCTTCGCGAGAACACAAGAGCGACTGCACTACCCTGCTCGTAGGCCGCTAACAAGCCGTACGCAGTTACGGCAACGCGAATCGGGTCCTTCGCTGGAAAAAACTGAAGGCTTCGAAGGCCCTGGAAAAACCTGAAAGCTTGGAAGGCCCGGGAAAAATCCGCGCCGTAACAGCGCTCCGCTCGTTACGGCGTACTTGGGCGCGGCTGCTTGCTCTCCAGGCAACTGGCACTCTTCATCGACCAGACTCTTCATCGACCAGACTCTGCAAGCCCTCGGCCCATTGCTTTGCAACTGCCTCGTGGCCAAAAGCGGTTAGGTGAATTGCATCGCCAAGGTGTTGTTGGGTTACTTCTATTTCAGCCGCAACATCAATGAGTTGGATGTTGAATTCTTTCGCTGCCAATCGAATATGCTCGGTCAGCCATCGGCCGGTTGTCTGGTTGGCTTCCTGGGCCTGGGCTTCGGCGCCCAAATAGCTGCGTAGCTGCGGATCCTCTGAGGTCGCGGCCATGAGCTGTGTAGAGAGTATCGGTTCGGCCCCGCTGTGTCTGATCGTTTGCAGCAGCAGCTTGAGCTCATCGCGAAAGTACGTTGTACCAGACTCAGTTGGTTTGGATTCTGCGGAGGCAGGAATTGCAAACCGCGCTTCGGAGGAAGGGAACACGCGGTAACGCAGTAGACCATACAGAACGCTCTTCGCTGCCGTCCTTTCGACAAAGCTTGGCGCGGGTGGAGTTAAGTCCAATGACTCGGGATGCTCAGCGATGATATGCCGGCAGTCGTTCCAGCCGAGATATAGTAGGACGATGTCGGGATTGAGAGACGCTAAGTCGGCTTCGTAGCGAAGGCGACACTGGCGAATGTTGTAACCCGGCACGCCAGCATTCAGTACCTCAACGGTAAGGTTACCGTCACGCTGCAAACGGGCATTCAGCGCACGTTCAAGACCGATGCACGAATCCTGGCCATCAGGCACGAGATAGCCAAATACACTGGAGCCGCCCAGTACCAGAATCCGTATTCGGTCCGCCGTTTCAGAACTCTCAATATCTGGGCCGCGGAGACCGATGGCGTTCGTGGTTACGTTGTACGTTGATGACTTCAGTCGTAAGTTTGGTCGTAGCGTGTAGCCAGCGGATTTATGCGGGACAAAGAAGACGAGCCCGGTTACGTAGCAGTTGCTGGTCCAGCCGCGTGATGCGACGTAGATTCTAAGCGCGATCTCACCAACACAAACCGCCATTCCGATCCCAAGACTGATCGCAAGGAGCACAAACAGAAACTTGCGCTTACGTCGCGGGGAGGACTTCGATTGTGTGCGCGATAGTTCAGAAGGCATAACGTCTTGGTTTTACACGCAGACCGAACCTAGCCAAAGATGAGGCCCAAACGTTTTTGAGCTTAATCTTCGCTTGGGTCTACATTTGCTGCCAAAATCACGTGAAGAGCTGGAGCGGCTCAAAGGACCCAACGACCGATTTTGGCTCAGCCCCCAGCCAATCACGAATGATGCCAGCATAAACCTGCCGGAAATCAAATTCGTGTTTCAGGTCGCCATCGACGAGATCTTCTAAGTTCGGTGGGCCGCCATGCACCGGGGCGCTTAGGCCGTGCCCGGTGAGGAACATTGGGGCAGCCGCGCCGTGGTCGGTTCCGCTGCTGGCGTTCTCTTTGACGCGTCGCCCAAACTCACTAAAGGTCATTACGCACACCCGCTGAGCATTGCCCTGTAGTTCAAGGTCCTTGACGAACGATGCAAGTGAGCTTGCCCAGGAGTTTAGGAGTGCTGAATGTGCCGCGGGCTGCTTTGCATGTGTGTCGAATCCATCTAGGCTCAAGTAGTAAACGCTGGTCGTGAGCCCAGATTCGATCAACCGAGCCACAGACTGAAGTTTCTTTGACAAGGCGTTGTCTGGATACTCGTGTTTGTTCGTGCTACCAGCAGCGTCTGCGACCCTCTCACTGGCAACCATGGCAGTTGAGGTGTTGTCTTGGATGAAATCCAGCAGTTCGCTGTTGGATTGGGTGGCCGGACTCTTCAGCAGTTCGCCTAATTGGTCCGCTTGACGACTCTTAAGTGAAAAATCCTCGAGCGAGGTAACGCTTGGCAATGCCAGCGTACGTGACTTTAATGCAAGTGGTTGTTGTTCCCCACCAATGTGGAGCCCCGGGACATCACCTCCAGATTCCGCTCGGCTGGTCAGCAGACGTCCAAGCCAACCCGATTGGCGGCGAGAAGTCTTACGGCGGCAAGTATGCCAGATATCCATCGACTCAAAGTGTGAACGATTCGGGTTTTCGTAGCCCGTATTTTGTACTACGGACATCAGGCCGTTTTCAAACAGCGTTTCCAGTGGCCTGAGACTTGGATGTAAGTGCAGTTCATGGCCTACGGAGAGAGTTGAGTGCTTGGCGATTGCAAGTTCTGGCCGTGCGGCATAGTAACGATCGTCCTTGACTGGAACGAGCGTATTGAGACCATCATTGCCACCACTTAGCTGGATCACGACCAGGATGCGGTCCGAGGCCCTCGCCGCGTCGTTGGTTGGCGGAGCGAATGCGAATGACTGCGGCACGATGGAGTCGATACCAATACAGCTCGCTCCAACAGCGGATGCGGCGAGGCCATTAGTGATGAGTTTGCGACGAGAGACGATCATGTTGGTACCTGATTCAGGAGTCTTGTGTTGGTGCAGTGCTTTTTGAAGACCTAGCAGATTTGCGTTTCAGGGAGCGACGCAAGGCTGTGCAGAAGATGACGGAGTTGGTTTTCCTTGATCGACGTCCTAACACTGGAATCGGAGATCTCCGCTGCGCTGATGACTTGCTTGATACGAGACGGGCTAAGGGGTACTGCGATAAAGCACGTAGCGAAATGTTCGGAAATTTCTGTAACGCTGTCTAGTTTCCGTTTGGCCAGGTAGTCCGAGATGGTCGACTCACCGTCAAAACGGGTTTTGTCATCATGGATGATTCGGTGTAGCATGTTGCTACGGCCTAGCAAGGTCGACGAATTGATCCAAGCCCGACCGCCATCCCAGCCTTTTACGTTGGGAGGGCGAAAAAGTCCCTGACCAACGTTACGCATGTCAAGTGAAATCGCCTGTGTGTTGGTTGTGATGTTGAGACTGCGTGCAAACCCAATAGCCAACTCTGCTGGAGATCTGATCTTCTGGTAGACCGACTCACTTGAAAAGAACTGCTGACTAGTCAAGATCTGACGCACGGCCGAGCCAACATTGAGGTTACTCTTACGGATATGTTCCGCCAGACTTTGCACCGCGGGTGATTCAGGTTCCAACAACGATGCTTCGCTCACATAGAAACGAATCAGTTTGCGTGCTAAGAAATTGCCAACCGCAGGATGTTTCAGGACCACATCAATGGCTTGCTCACCATCGTATTTCCCGCTCGAACCGAGGACATTCTTGTTGCCGGTATCTTGTTGATACCGGTTTTTTCGAAAGCGTCGGTTTCTGATTTCCCAGCCGGTGAAGCATCTGGCAAGCTCTTGAACATCTTTCTCAGAGTAGTTGCCTTCACCCATACAAAAGAGTTCCACAAGCTCTCGCGCAAAGTTTTCGTTGGGGTGGGCTTTCCGATTGGATTCGCTGTCTAAATAGATCAGCATTGCAGGGTCTTTGGCGATTGCCTGTACAAGTGGCGCGAACGTGCCGAGCGCGTTTTGACGCATTAGCGCGTTCTGCTGCCAAAGCATGCCGGCATCTGTGACTTTTTCAGCACTGGTCGCAAAATGACCATGCCAAAACAGAGTGGCTTTTTCGCTGAGTTGGTTGGGTGAGTTGAGAAGGAGATATACCCAGGACGCCGCTAGGTTATCAACGCTACCGGCAGCTAGGGCTGCAGATGCCAAGCGTTTTGTAACCGCGTCAAGCTGTGGTGAGTTCGGTTGGGAGACAAAATCCAGCACCTCAGGAGCCGTCTTACCGCTAAGCTCATCGAGCTCAGCATTGCTGCAACCGAATCCAGCGCGGCGCGTCAAATGAGCGACTTGTGCACGGTCAAGCGGGGCCAGATAGGGAGCCCAGTTGTCGTTCTGGGGCACGGCTTGGGGATTTGGTTGTGCGAGCATGCGTGTATCCGGGTGCAAAGGGAGAGCCTGGCATTCTGACAAACACTAATGCCACTGTCTCAGGTTGCAGCGACTGAAACTTGATTAATCAACCTGTAGGAAATCTCTTGTCGAATTTTCTAGTGAGCGACTCCCAAGTGCAATTCGATCACCGTTGCATTCTTGTGTGGAGCCTCCACCGTGAGCGAAGACTCGCGGAACAATTCAACTAGACTCAAAAGTAGACCGATTTCGGCTTCAGCTGCTTCACTGGAGTGTCCGTTTTCGAGCATGTTTTGCGTAACTAGCTGGTTACGATTGTCCTCCAGAATCTCTCTACCAACTTCAGTATTCAGGACCAACTGCGCATTGACGGCTGAGCCGGAGGATTGTTCATTGGGCGTAGTCGCTAGTTCGGTCGCTAATTGGCGAGTGCTGGAGACGATTAGCTTATCATCGCGGAACGCGATTGTCGGTGTAAAGTTGTAGTTGATAGGTGCTTCTGCAAATGAACGTCCAGGAAGTGTTTCATCTTGTGAAGGCGGCAGGTAATACGTTGAAATGAGTTCGACGTCGCCTTCAAAGGTTTCCATTGCGAAGTCGAGCTGAGGTTGTTTTTCCATTGCCCCGATCACATTCAGAAAACCAAATAGGCTAATAAACACTCGCCGCATCTCACCTCGCATAAAGTCGGGGTTTTTCATGGTGAATTGGAGCGCGAACTGGGGGAGTTTTATTGCTGGCTGCGGGCTGCTGCTGGGAAACGCTTGTCGGCTGGCGATCAACTGAACTCCAGGTTCGAACGCACCAAGGATGTCGACTCCAAAGTCGCGACCGGCAAAGAAGGTGGATAGGGTCGCGTCGGCGACGGCTAGTTCGTCAGCCGCTTTGTCTGTTAGGTAGTCACCGGCACGCAACCACATCTCAGATAAGTCGCGATAGGCTGTAAACGAAGCGAGGCGATTTTTGGCATCTAGATGCGTCGGTGCGGTGTGGTCGCCACCCGCGAACGAATACGCACGCGACTGCAACCACTCAGGCTGCGTTGGGAGGGTTACTGAAAGATCAATTGCAGTTTCGTCGAACTTGAGTTTCGCGGTCGCATAGGGCGTTTCCTGCAAAACTGAGAAAAGGCCACCTACCAACGCTTCGGCCAAAATGTTCTCGGTTCGACCCGAATACAACTCAGGTGCGGCACCGGATTGGCGAATACGTTCGATGTCCATGAACAGCCAGTTGTTTGACGAAGAATGCGATTGCTTTGCCAGGCGGTAGTTTTCGACGTCACCAAGTCTGCTACCTGGCGCGGTGCTACCGTTTGCGATAGCGTGGTAACGATCAACAATTTGCTTGCCGAGTTGCGGCTTGTTAGTTACGACGATCCAGTCGTCCAGTTGGGCTACTTTAACTTGATTAATTGCAAGCACCGGGTAGTTGAGGTACTCGGATTGATCAATTTCTGCATTCTGGTTTCCGAGCACTTTCGCGGTACTCGCCAGCGTTTGAAAGAGTTTGCTGACTACGCCGGAATCCCCACGTGATAACAGAGCGACACCATCGGTATCAGGATCGAGTCCTACCGTCAGGCCATTGGCCGAAACCGCATCCAGGACTTCCTGCCATCGCATCTGCATACTGGCTTCGAACAAAGCAACGCCACCAGAGAAAGCTTGGTATTGCTTTGATTTCTTACCCGCGATCACTTGCGGGAGTTGTTCGATACGCTCTCTGGCAGGGTGCTCTTCCGCCCACTGTGCGATCTGGCTGGGGGATGCGACATGA
>DNPC01000229.1:0-5577 GCA_003501565.1 Planctomycetaceae bacterium
CCGCGGCTAACGCCGATCGGCTAATGGGTTTTCGAATAGGTTTTTAGTTTGGCGGGCAGGCTTGTTTACGTGGGGTGCCCAACTCTGGCGAATGGGTGATTAGCCGACCTGCAGTTGACTTTCGACGTGGCGAAGTGCATCGCGTACGCTGAGCCCGCGACCAATGGCAACTTCACTGGACTCATTTAGCCAGCCCTCTACTGTTTTCTCCGCGCTGATTACCGTGCTGTGGCGGCGCCGTCCAAAGTACTCACCGATTTCTTTGTAGGCTGCAGGGGTGTAGCGCCGCGCGAGAAACATCGCTAGCATCCGAGGCTGTGATACGCTTCGCATTTTCGTCGATGATTGCAAGCTGTCCGGCTCCAAACCGAATACACTGCAGACGACGCGTTCGATATCGCCGATACGAACGACTGGCTGTGTAGCTTGTACCAAATCGTAGACAGCTTCCCAGCATTGTGACCAACTCAGCTTGCTACGGCGCAATGCGGCTGTCGCCATCAATCTCTTGCAAACACCGTGGACGACACGACCATCTCCCGCACAACGCTCGGCAAGCTGTTCAATCACTTCTGACTCAACTTCGATGCCTTCATCGTCCAGAAGTTTGGTCAACATCTGTGCACGCAATTCTGCGTCGATCGGAAACATCGGAGTCACCAAGCCGCCGCGGAGTCGGCCGACGATGTCCTGTCCCAGTGCTCCAAGTTCGTTCAGTGAACGATCTGCCGTACAGACGACTTGCTTACCCTGGTTCAGTAAGTTGTCGAGTGTGTGTTTCACTTCAGCCAGTGTGGACTTCTTACCGGCGAAGAACTGAACATCATCCAAGACAAGCGCTTCTACCTCGCGGTACTTTCGGCGGAACATGGGTAGTCCGCCGCCGCGCAGGCCATCCATAAAATCGTTCGTAAACTGCTCGCTGGTCATGTGAACGACCCGCCGAAGTCGTCGGGCTACACGCAATTGCTGCGCGATTGAAGCCGCAAGCAGGCTTTTTCCACACCCGTTGGGACCCGAAATGAAGACTGGAGTCAATCGGCCAGGTTCTTTGATCACCAGTGAAGCAGTCGTGTAGGCCAGTTCGTTGCAACTTCCACGAACGACCTGCCGCCAGAGATCTTTTTGATGCGTTGTTGCTGGCGTCGCAGCAGCGAGTGCTCTTGCGGCACGGCGGGCTGTAAGGACTGAGCGTTCGGCCACAACAGCGCGGTCATCAATCTTGTCGATCGGCTGCGTACTCGATTCCGTGCCTGACGCAATCCGTATCGCTGCAGGAACGTCGGTCGCCGCAGAGTCCGATTCAGATGAGGTACCTGTTACAGGCTGGGATAGCGTAGTACGCGTCTCTGCACCGGATTGTGCAGCCAGAACTGCCGCCGGATCGTGGGCGAAATCGATACCACAATCCCCCAGCATCTGCTTCGCAACTTCTGCAATTTCGCGGCCCAGCATTTTGCGGGCGATGTCGCACGCAAATTCGCTGGAAAAACTAAGCCGCAACGCCGAGCCATCCCATGACCAGGCGGTATCCGCGGCTATCCATAAATCAACGCGCTCCGCACTGATCTTTTCGATCAGAGCCAAACGCACTTGAGCGGGGACATCCATTTCGCGCTGGTTCACATCGTGTGCCATGCTCGGCGCGCACTCCTATCGGTCAACTGCCGCGCGGTTCCTGCGCAAGCTTCGGTCCTATTTGACGCTCGTGGCAAACCATGCCACGCTCCATTGCCTTGCCCGATAGTTGGAATAGAAAGGCCACTAGCTATCCATCGGACCACACGACTGTACAGTGAGTTACTTAGCCGCGTGTTGCTGACATCTCCGTCAGCGGCGAGGACCGATTTTAGATTTGCTAGCATCACTGTCAAACTTATTAAACAACGGTCTGAATCTTCTGGTCACTGCGCTCCGGCTAGCCTGTCGTCCGAGGGCGGCTCGGACTTCAGCAATTCCCAGGAGAATAGCCTTCAAAAGGGGTGCCCATCGGCGGATATCTGGGCTTCTCTCTGCCATCGGGTATCGTACACGAGAAACTTCTTTCAGGCCCTTCGATTCCGTGGAAAAAGTGTCGGCAAAAACACGTGTGAATGCTCCTGGAGAGCTTGCCAGACGTCGTAAGGTATTGGTGAATAATGGTTTGCGCCTTAGCGTTTCCTTAGCGCTTCAGCCAGCTTTGGCAGCTTGTGCTCAAGTTCTTTGAGTGCACGATTTGAGTGTGCCGAGCCAGATTTCGCGGCTACCATCCGCAGCCGCACTTCATGCCTGGATCGGTCAGGGGGATTGCTGGCGGCCCTGCGGATCAAGCGGCAACTGACGGCTCTCGCGACCGCTGATCGGGCGTCGCTCGCGAGGCGGCATTAGACCTTACGTGCTCGCGCTAGTTGGATGGCGTAGCTACAATGGACGCCACGCTTTCCAGTCCGACAAATGTCGTTAGGGCTTAAATCAGACTTATCGTTTTCGCGGTTCTCAATGAGACTCCCGGCCAACCTATGAACGCCACCATTGAAAAACTGATCGATGATCTGGGGCCGCCACCGGCTGAGGTCGCCGTAGACTGGGCATGCCAGCTCCTTGAGGGGATCTCGGAACAGGACGAGTCAAATGATCCTGTCGAAACCGGCGTGCCCGACTGGGCGGAGATTCAAGTCGATTCGGAAGGGCGATTAGTGGCAGATTCCATCACGCCTGCGGTCGCACGTGCGGCGATTGGTGATCTTCTGGCTTGGTCCGGCTCGACCGATGACGAAGTTCATTGGCGTGCCACATCTGATTCTGCAAACACAAACTCCTTCGCAGATATCGCCTCGATGCGACGTGCCGTCCTGCAACGCGCACAGGAACTGACCAAGCACGCTGCAGCCATCAACGCAGTCAATAATAAAAGTGCATCCACTGTGCCGATTCGCGCCGCCAGCGGAGTGAAACGCAGTACGCGAAGTAGTCGCCGCACAGGCAATGGAACTGACTCTCCCAAGCGGTCCTCTGCATGGAAAGGGCTGGCCTTAGGAGTTCCCGCGACTTTACTAGTCGTCCTAGGGTTTTGGTGGATGTGGCCGTCTAGCGAGGAATCCAATACTGCCGCAGTGTCTGATGGTGCGCGTATGCAGAGCGCAAACGATGCCGAAGGCAATGGTGGACTATCCGGGAGAAAGCTGCCCGACCAAGAAGATGATGTGTCAGCCGGACCACTTCAGACCACCAAAACAAATGACTCTGGGGTATTGTCGTCGACCTCCGACGTCGCTGAGATAACGGCGCTTGAGGACCTCTCTGGCTTCGCAACAGATCCTGCGTTGCCGACTGATCAAGACGAGCCCCGCGCCGAATCGACCGAAGGCCCAGCAAAGGAGCTCACGCCGGGGACCCCGAATGCTCTTGAAACTCTCAACGGTGCACCAACACTGAAAGATAGTTCGCAGACGCAGGAGGGTGTATCGGATGATGCGAGCGATGTTTCGGAAATTGATGTAACCGCCCAACTTCAGCAACTGGTCGATTCAACGCGAGGGGATGAAGCTGATAGCGAAACAACGCTTGAAGTTCATAGTAAATCGGCAGCTGGCGTCGCCAATCAACCGGCCCTTGCGCTCGCGGTTTTTCCAAGCAAGCAGACGATGGAGTTGTCGTTAGACAAAGCAATTCGCCTTCGAAAGCCTGCGCTGAATATCGAGCTTCGCGTTGCCGACGCGGTCAAGATTACGCCTGAAAATGCACAGGTGGTTACGAGTAGCCAACCAACATTTTGGTCTATCACATCCGATGAATCCGACGAAATCGGCATCCGCGTTGCGGCGAAATTGACTGGTGGACGTCGTCCACGAATCCTTTGGCAGATAGCGGGCGTCCCAACCCAATTGCCCGCATTTTCGCTGCCGCTTTCCAAGCAGTATCTCAACCGCGGTCAGGACTTGTTGGCTCGCTTGCGTAGCCAGCTCAACCTTGGGATCGAAAGTCTTCGTCAGTCAAATGTGCCCAGCGAGTTGCGAAGCTTGGTGAATGCTCGCCGCCAGGCGGCTGAGCGACAATTGAAGCTGTGCGAGAGTTACTTGAGCGTATTTGTTGCCGCTAGCCGAATCGTTGGGTTGATGGATGGTCAGATTGAAGTTCACGGGAGCTTGTTCGATGAAGCTGCTGATGGGCAGCCAGCGATATCGATTTTTGGTCAGCCCTCTACAATCAACCGCGAGAGCCCATCCGGAGGCGAGGATACCGACGAAAACGCCGACAATTCCAGCGGCGAAAACAGCTAGGCAAGTGGATAGGAGGCCGCCTTAGGGTGAGCAATGAAACCTTGCCGATGATCGCATGCGCCTGATGATTCTTAAACGCTTCGTGGAGTGCCAGCTTAGTTTGATGCAGGATTCGCCGAAACATAAGGCCGGAATTGGAATCAACATTGATGCGTTGCGGGTTCGATTCGGCGACGATTTACCGGTGCTTGATGAACTCAGTTTGGAGGTAAGGCCTGGTGAGATTCTGGCGCTGGTAGGGGCTTCCGGATGTGGCAAGAGTACGTTGCTCCGGACACTCGCGGGATTACAGTCGATTTCGTCGGGGCGTGTTGAGTTAGTCGCGCCTGACAAAAAATCGAACGCCGAAGGGTTGCCACACAAACGGTCGCGCGGCGAGATCAGTTTTGTGTTCCAGCAGCCGACGCTTTTACCCTGGCGGACGGCTTTTGAAAACGTTCGATTGCCCGCGGAACTCGAGGGCAATGCTGCTCCGGATGAGCGGATAACGGAAAGTCTGAAGGCCGTTGGGCTACCTAGGGAACATTTTCGAAAGCGTCCGAGCGAATTGTCCGGCGGCATGCAGATGCGGGTCAGTCTGGCACGAGCAATTCTATCGGATCCAAGTGTTCTGCTTCTAGATGAGCCGTTTGCGGCCCTCGATGACCTGCTCAGGACTCGCATGAATGAATTGCTGCTGAACATGCACGCTGAACGTTCGCGTACCATTTTGCTGGTGACCCACAACATCTCCGAAGCGATCTTTCTCAGTCATCGCGTTGCGGTCTTGGCAAACGGCAGGATCGCGGAGCTGATCACGAACGACCTGCCATGGCCGCGTAATGAGCAATTAAAGGGTGAGCTCGTCTTTGCGGAACGCTATAGCCAGGTAAGCCACGCTCTGGGAGCGACGGCATGTTAAATGGTAGGCGAAGCCACTGGGTATTCGAGATGGCCGCTGTACTCGCGGTGTCTGTTGTTGGTGTTGGTCTTTGGCAAGCAGCCGTTGTTCTCTGGGATATTCCACAAATTCTTCTGCCATCGCCTAGCCAAGTACTGACCGCAGCTTGGGAGAATCGAGGTGCGCTGGCGAAGGGTTTTCTGTCGACTGCCACCGCGGCAGTCTTGGGACTGTCCGTGTCAAGCGTAGTGGGCTTTATAACTGCCATCGTCCTCAGTTTGTCAAAAACCCTGCGGCAAGCGATGTATCCCTACATCGTATTCCTACAGACCGTCCCGATCGTCGCTATCGCCCCCTTATTGATTACGTGGAGTGGTTACGAGTTTCGAACGGTCGTGCTCGTGTCTGCGATTATCAGCTTCTTTCCAATCGTTTCCA
>DNPC01000229.1:5653-9533 GCA_003501565.1 Planctomycetaceae bacterium
AATCGTTTCCAATGTGACCTCTGGCTTGCTTAGTGTGCCAGAACAGTACATTGATTTGTTCAGTCTCTACGGCGCCACCAAGTTCCAGACATTTCTGCGATTACGCATCCCCTCGGCGCTGCACCATTTTGTATTGGGACTGCGGATTAGCGCTGGCCTGAGCGTGATTGGGGCAGTCGTGGGTGACTTTTTCGTTGGTGGTGGATTAGATGGACTGGGCAGCATAATGACTGTTTGGCAGAATCGAGGTCGAACCGATGCGCTGATAGCAGCCGTATTCGCCAGCACAATTCTCGGCGTGGCTCTACTTTCGTTCGTCAACACTTTCAGCAAACTGTTTCTTGGTCGGTGGGTACGTGCAGAGCAGTCGGAGGGCTAGCGCTGCGATGTTGTCTGTGGATATGCATTTGGCTGCTGGTGGCACAGTCGGCGAGCTGGTTGCAACACGGATGTAGATACCCTACGTTAACTCTGCGGCACTCCCGCCGTTCAATAGCACCCTGACCGCTGTTTCGGCGTGCTCGGCAAGTTTCTCGCGCATTCTCGCGGTCTCAATAGGTGGTTGCAAAATGAAGTCGGCGGTTACATCTACTGGATTGTTCGTTTCGGTGCTCTTTTTTGCGTTGGAGGCCGTGCCTCAAGATGACGTCGATTTCACGCCGGGCAATGCTCCGTGGAAGGCTGATGCAAATGTAGTTGCAGCCCAATCTTCCAAACGCACGGGATTCAATTATGTAGAGTCCTCGGTGCCGACGTACACGTTGCCCGATCCTCTGGTGACGCGCGATGGGAAGGAGGTCACCGATGCGAAAGAATGGTCCGAACGTAGGCAGGAGCTACTCGAGCTGTTTCGGAAGAACGTTTACGGTTACCGCCCAACGCTAGATTACAACACCTCCTTCGAAGTTCTAGAACAGCGAAGTGCACTTGAAGGGCTCGCAATTGCACGTTTGATCAAGATCACGATCAAAGTTCAAGGGCGCGGCTACAGTTTCCTTACCACTAGCTTTATCCCTTCCCGTTCGAGCGCAAAGATGCCAGCACCGGTCCTGGTGCATATCAACAACCGCTACTTTCTCGACATCGATGCTGCCGAGGCGAATGACCCGTTTTGGCCGGTACGAGATATCGTTTCACGAGGGTACGCGACAGCCTCGTTTCATACCTCGGACGTTGATCCAGATCGCAAGGATGGTTTCCCCAGTGGAGTCCGAGCCGTTTTCTCTGACGGTGTGCCACCGGATGCCGACGATTGGCGAGCGCTCTCGGCGTGGGGTTGGGCGGCAAGTCGCGTGTTGGATTACTTCGAACAATGCCCTGAAGTAGATGCGAAGCGAAGTAGCGTCTCCGGACACTCGCGAGGCGGAAAAGCAGCCCTTTGGGCAGCTGCCGAGGACACTCGGTTTCGTGTCGCCTACAGTAACAATTCTGGATGTGGCGGCGCTGCTCTGTCACGTCGTCGGTACGGTGAGACTATCGCCCGAATTACCGAAGTGTTTCCGCATTGGTTTTGCGGGAATCTGACCCAGTTCGCTGGCCGAGAAGATGAATTGCCCATCGATCAGCACCAGTTATTTGCTCTCCTAGCACCGCGTGCTGCCTACGTGACCAGCTCTGATACCGATCTGTGGGCGGATCCGCGTGGGGAGTATACGGCTCTGCGCGAGGCAGCTCCGGTGTACGCGTTGCTCGGTCGGAAAGCGATTTCTACTTCAGAAATGCCACCGCTTAATACACCGCATGTTGTTGGTGCTACCGGCTACCACATACGCCGTGGTGGTCACGGACTCGGTGTTCAGGATTGGGGCTGGTTCATGGATTTTGCAGACCGCCACCTCGAGCCTTCAAAATAGGCTCGCTCGAGCTATGATTTTTCGAGTTCGTCTAGCTGGCGAGCGACCTCTTCGGCTTCAGCACGCTTGTCATCACTTAGCTTCCGATTGGAAGTTGAAAGGTCGTATGACTCTTGCATAAGACGGTTGTACTTCGCCTGAAGTTTAGCTTTCTTGTTCTTTGTACCGAAGAACATTGGGACGGTCCTTAGGGTTTGAGCGAAACGATCTGCCGCGATCAATTTTCGATCAGTTTTGTGGCATCGCTTGCGCTAGGCAACATTGGCAACGCGTGCATTGTAGTGCGCCGTCCACTGAGCTTACACGTCCACTGGGCTTACCCAAGCGACTAGCTGATTCCCAGGGGAAGCTCGATTCCGTCCGCGGCAAGTCGCGACGCGGTCAGTTGTTCATGTTGAAGAGCAAGCCAGATTAACAGCCCTTTCTGAGCATGCATTCGATTGCCAGCCTGCTCCACGATTAAGCTGCTTGGTGAATCGATTACTTCCTCGGATACCTCTTCGCCGCGTTTTGCGGGCAAACAATGCAAAAACTTTGCATTCGCATCCGCCTTGCTCATTAAGCTTTCGTTAACTTGGTAATCTGCAAAGGCGGCTAGACGCTCTGCTTCCTCGTCTTCTTGGCCCATGCTTGTCCATACGTCGGAGTAAACGAACTGGGCGCCGCGCATACCTTCCGCTGCGTCATCAGTCTGGACGATATCGGCATTGGGGTAGTTTTCGATGATCTTTTCGACTTGATCTTCGGGCATGCGGTACGACGCTGGACCCAGCAAGCGAAATCGCATGCCAACCATGGCCGAGGCTAAGGCCAGCGACACTGCTACGTTGTTTCCATCACCAACAAACGTCACCTGGACACCACTCAAACTTCCCACACTGGCCCGCATTGTTAGCAAATCGGCGAGAGCTTGGCATGGATGACAACGGTCGGTTAGTCCGTTGATGACTGGCACGCAGTCGTAACTTGCAAGCTCTTCAACACTGCCGTGCGACTTTGCTCGACACACAAGAAAATCGACGTACTGTGAAATCACGCGGACAAAGTCACTCGTTGCTTCACGTTTCTGCCAGCCAACTTCTTGCCCCAAGAACATGGCCGAGCCGCCGAGCTGATTCATGCCGGATTCGAAGCTGACACGGGTCCGTAGACTCTGCTTCTCAAACAGCATCGCGAGCACCATTCTAGCCAACCAGTCGGGCCGGACGCCTCGCGCGAGAAGGCCTTTGGTCTGCTCAGATAAACTGAGGATCGTTTGGAGTTCTTGTTGGCTAACGTCAAAGAGAGATAGTAGGTGTCGCACGTCGGCTGTTTCCGTATAGTTGTCGAGGGCGTTGGGTTCAATGAGAGAGCATGCAAATCACTTCGCACTTATGCAGGAGCATCCGCCGGTTAGGTGGCAGCGGCTTGTTTGATAATGGCCTCAGAGAGAATTTGCATACCGGCATCAATTTGTTCCAGGCTGATATTCATGGCTGGCAAAATTCGGATAACGTTGTTCTGGGTGCAATTGATTAATAGGCCTTCGTTCAGGCAATTGGCAACAACGTCAGCCCCGGGAAATTCGAGTTCAATTCCGATCATGACGCCCGCTTGACGCACTTCGCGAACTCTAGGGCATGATTCTTGCAAATCGCTTAAGTGCTCTGAGAACCGCTGGGCTGCCTCCTGCGTGTGCTCGATCAATCCGTCTTCCTCAATCGTTTCGATCATCGCAATGCCCGCGGCAGCTGCGATTGGATTACCGCCGAAAGTCGTTGCATGCATGCCCGGTCGCAGGCTTGATGCAATCTCGGTACTGGCCAGCATTGCACCGCCAGCGATACCTCCGCACAGAGATTTGGCCAACGTCACGATGTCAGGCTGAACGTCGAAAAACTGGTGGGCGAACCAGTGTCCGGTGCGGCCACAACCCGTTTGAACTTCATCGAAGATCAATAGTAGCTCGTGCTCGTTCGCTAGCTCACGAAGGCCATTCAGAAATCCCTCGCTCGGCAGGTTAACGCCGCCTTCGCCCTGGATCGGTT
>DNPC01000325.1 GCA_003501565.1 Planctomycetaceae bacterium
GGATCGTCAATTCCACGGCGGCCGATCTCAGGTTCTTAACTAATGACCCGAACTGTAGGTCGAGGCTACTGCTAAGTGAGTCAAAGTCAGCGTCAAAGCAAGGCAGTCCGTGTTGATCAACATCTAGGTCAACCCTGAGTACAATGGCCTGCTCAATATTATGACCGTGAACAAAGTTGTTGAAGCCGCCCAGGTCGATGTACTTCCCACCTGAGACTGTTTGGTCAGCGTTCAGGTTGTGCCGCTCAAACACTTCTCGGGCGAAGTGGAGAGCATGCAGGATCGTGCTCTTGCCCGCACTGTTTGCCCCAAACAGCAAGGTGATGGGGCGGATTGGGATTTCGACTCGTTCGCCGATACCCTTGAAGTTCTCAATGGTGATGCCGGTAATCATTACCCAGTGCCTGATCTAATTTGTGTAAAGGTGTTCGATGAAAGTCAGTGCCGGCGAAGGCAGCAACGGCAGTTGCTGATCCTGAGGAACCGAAGCCCATCGGGAGCTCTATCTCTTCAATGTCTATCCCGGTCGCAGCCGTATCACGAGAAGTTGGATTCAGTAGCATTTTCACGAGTTGATCATCGCCGTGCTCAGCTCTCAATGTTGCTGAGATCTCAGGTCTCAGCATATCCGTGAGTTCAAGAAGTGAATCTCGAATGCCTTCCGGGGTCTTGTGGAGATCTGGTCGTTTGGTGACGGGAAACGAGCTGTAATACAGCTTCGTCAGGTGACTGGGAGCAATGCCCAGCACCAGTGGGATGTCTTCGAATGAAAGAAAAGTCACCTGTTGTCCTGCAAGCCCCCAGCTCTCTTTGAGCATCAGAATTAGAGCCACGGCATGCAGGAGAACGTAACTTCGATCTTCTTCCGAATCGTAAGCCGTAACTCCGTCTCGATTCAGACAGCCCCAGAATCGTGAGAGCACATACGGTGGCTTGCTGTTGGGAAACTCAGGAAAGAACCTCCCGACCATCTCTGAAATGTCGTTCCAGATGATCTTAGGCACGACGTTGCTCCACTTGGCTCTTCAGCTCCTCGACGGTCAATGCCGGATATTGACGGTGAATCTGCCGGTGACAGTTGGCACAGACAATGGCAAGATCATCCAGCGATATCTCCTGTTCGCCTTCCGCCTCACCGAGCACTTTCTTGTGGTGGACTTCACAGTACGCCACTCCGTAGAAAGCTTCTGCATCGAAGCCACAGACTTCACAGGCGAAGGATTCAGCAGACTCTCGCTTCCGCCGTGCCAGTGACGAATCTCGTTCTCGCACGAGATGCTGAACGAGAACTCGCCTTCCTTCTGTGGTGCTGAATTCAGCGACGTGCTCTTCCAACAGCAGCCCATCCAACTCTCGGTCGACCATTCCGCAGTCGATCAATGCCTCCGCCAGCTGTGGTCGCATCGTCCAGCCAGTCCCGTTCCACGTTGAGATGGCTCTATACCAATGAGAGTTGTGGCTCTCCGGCCATGTGTCGAATTCCAGTTCATGGGCGAACAGGGATGCCAATCGGCCGTACACAAGGTTGCCGGGTTTTCCGACGTCTGTCCGATCGCCGTGGAACTCAGCCAACTCGGTTGATGTCATCGCCCGACCCGGCTGCATGAACTGAAACTCAAGTGTCCTTCGTTGCTTTTCGTTGAGTTTTTCCTCCAGTGTCGCAAGAGCTGTAATGTAGTCCCGACACCGGGGCACATTGTGATTGTTGAAGCCAGCTTCTGGCTGGTCCTGCCAATATGCTCGCAGAGCGGACACCTCCTTCAGCCAGAAAACCAGCTTGTCATCTGAATCCTTACGTCTTCCCAGCTCCTTCGCCAGTTTTGCAAAGCCTTTTCCGGGTTCTGTTTTCTTTTCCCCTTTGACAATGGCACTTAGTAGTGGCCGCCCGGCGGCATGCTCATCAGTTGAAATCTCACCCAGCAATGTGCTGACTGCTTCGACAAACGCTTCCCCTGTCGCCCGAATATCGGCTGTTTCAGCCACCTCGGGATACGTGACAAACCCGTCTTCTGTCCGAGCAGCATCGATCAACTGATTCCTAGCTGCCTCGAATCCATCTGTTCCTCGATATCTGCCATCGACGTTTTCACTCGACTCACTCATTACCCACCTCTGCTTCGTTGAGTTTGCTGTCGTGCCAGTCGGCGTAGGTTTGGGGGGTGCCGGAGACTTTCCAGGCGTCTCGGCCGTTGATGTTTCCGGCGTTGACGACGGCTCCTCCGGCACTGGGGCTTTTGAAGGGGACGTCTTCCGTGAAGACGTAGAACTCTGAGTTCTCATCGAGCACCAGTTTACCGTCGGCGATGAGTTGTTCCCGCAGGCTCTTGTAGGATGTCCATGACGGCAGCCCCTCCTTTCGAGCCGTGGAATCCTTCAGGACGATGAATTCATCCTCGACTTCACGAGCGTAGGCTTCTGTGCCAACGACGTTCAGGGTGAAGAGCGGGGAGTCGCTTTCTGATGAACCTGTCGTCTTGTTGACCACCGGACGAGGTTGCAGGTAGTTGACTCCGAGGACGGGCAGCACGATCTTCAGCTGATGCAGGAAGTACTCCATGTCGGCGACATCGGGTTCCGGCATCGGCGGGAGCTTCGGAGACGTGTCGTTCATGATCCGTGCTCGACCGGCTTCGTGGCCCATACTGACAAGGCGACTTTCCAGATACCTCCCGTGAGACTTCGTGATGTTCTGGTCTTTGCTGATGACGACCAGGCAGCGAGTCCAGAAGTCTTTCTTCTCGTCTTTGTCGTGCTTCTTCAGCCGTTCAAGAACGTCATCACCTTCGCCGGTGTACACAGCATCACGAGTTGGTTGCTCGGGATCAGGACCGACGAGGATGTAGACACCCGTCCGGCGAACTTCTTCTCGTTTGGCCAGTTCAGCCAGTTGAGACCGAGGTGCCACGAGAATCATTCCCGTCCAGTTGATGATTTCCGTCGTCATGATGCCAGAGGCATCACCTTCGACGAGGTGTAGGCGGATTGTTTTTCCGATCATGAATGTGCCACCGAACGTTCTAAGGAAGACAATAGACTTCTGGCTTTGCTCCGACCTCCATGCAGCCCTTAACGAACCCTGACAGAATCCACAACAATTGCATGTGGTGAGCCTTTCTTGATGTCCCGTCCCGTACCTGTTTGAGGGCATCTTCCAGGTCTGCCTTTGACAGGAACGTGACAGCTAAGGCAACTCGTCGTTGACAATTGGGCGAAGCTGACGTCTTCAAAATATCGTCAACCACAGTTGCCGCTCCGTTCGACTTTCGGATTCGAGCTAGATTCGTCTGGGACCATGTTCCTCGCCAGCTAACGATCTTCCGATCCAGTGCTGCCTTCGTAGGAAACAATCTCCCAAGGTTCTTTAGAGCCTGCCCAACAACGTCCTGAAACGCTGCCGCTGCAGTGGTTTGCTTCTTATGCTTTGAATGCACGAAAGCGATCTCAGGGGTTTGAGTATTGATAGCAATGTGGTCTGCCCATTCATCCCCGAGGTCATCACACAGAACAATGTCGTGGTTTTGAACAATCGAATCCTCGACTCGCCGAAAAAGCGAGTTCGCTGTAAACCGCCTTTGATTTGCAGACCTCCGCCCTTTCTCTGAGTTCACTCTGGTGAAGTCGACGGAGTCATCGAAAACTTGAAGGAAGGAATCGATGTTGCCAAGCAGTTGTTGATCTTCAAAAACCTGACGCAGGTGATAGACGAATTGAGGCTCACTGAAAGTGATCAGGAACGATTGCTCCTGATTCAGATACTTCGTCAGCGTAATGTCATCTTCAGTTTCCCGACGAATCTTGACTCGATCAAACAACCGAGAACTGAGTGAGAAGCTCGTCTTGTTAAGGCGGAAATGGCCCCGCTTAAACTTCAAACTATTGTTCAGTTCATAAGCATGATCTAAACGATCGAAGACAAGTCGGCTTGTCTCAGCGGACAGTTCAACCTCGTTCCCAGCAGAACCAATTCCAATCAACTTGGCGGTCTGCTCATCTAAAACTTCATTTTCAAGCTCGGCAGTTGTGAAGAGAACCCCGTTTGGAGAGACACCGGCCGGAAGATCCGTCAACTTCAGTGGCTTGGCGAACAGGTCAACGAATCCGACGGTGTCCGTGAACCCACAGATTTCTGACTCGACTTGTAACGCCCATGTCATGATTTCGGAGAAGGAAGACCGGCCGGAGGATCGAGACACTCGAGACGTTGATGGTGTTAATGCATGCACTTCACCATCTGCCCGAACCCGGACGCTGCTGAGGACTGAGCGGCTCGCACCAATTGGCGACAAGATCGATTTCAAGTCCTTTGCTGCATAAGAACGAGAGCGAATTGTGTCATCAGAAACGGACATGCCTCGCATGGCCACACGTTCATATTCGCTGTCATCAGACATGAACAGCTTCGACAGCGTGTTGTAACTGATCGGCTCCAGCGTAGCTGCAAATTCCTTAATCGGATTCGTTACGTGCTTCTTGAAGACTGCCACCAGATCGGAGAGCTCCGCAATCAGAACGTAGGCGTGCTTCCTTTCAACAAGCTGGGAACCCTTCAGAAACGACGGTTCGGCTTCGAACTCGAATCGAAGGTAGGAAACCGTCACATATGTGCCGTCAACCGAACGACGTCGTTTGACCAGTCGGTCAGGAGTCGTCCCCGTGACCGCATCGGCGACCATTCTGTCAAACGCTGCATTGATATCCGCAGTTCGCAGTGGGCCTGTCTTGGCGTAGAATTGAGCACTCTTGCTTGTGTGGAGTGATTGAAGGGTCACAGGGGAAATCTCCCGAATTCCGTGGTGGATTTAGTCCGGAGATTTCACGCCACCGAGATCTGGAATCCTGTTCGGGTGATTCTCCCGTAGGTAACTCAGACCATCTGCTGTCGTCACTTCCAGTTCCAATTTCTCCTTGAAGAACTTGTATCGCCATTCCGCCTCCGCAATGACGGTGGACCAAGTTTTTACATAGATGTTCACTGCCCCGTCGTCCGAAACGTGGATGTGGCCGAAGTCTCGCCCTTGCACCCGGCATTTTGATTGCCCGAATTTTGTAAGTTCGTTTCCGATCAATACGAAAGTCCACTTCGTGTTCGAAGTGTTGAAGCGTTCGTCCTCGGCTACCGAGAAGGCGTATTTCTCAATCTGGCTGATTTCATCCTGCCCAAGTTTGCACTTTGGTCTTTTCAGCTCGACTACGAGATGTTCGAAGTGGTTCGGTTGCAGTTGGGGTATTTGGCGATACAGCATCAGGTCGACTACCCGATGTTTCCCATCTAGGTCGGTAACTTCCGTGTCTTCCGGTGCTATGTCGTCTCGCCCGAGTATCTCGATGTGTTTCCGAAGCACGCTCGAAAGGCGTTCATCATCGACCCCGAGTATGTACTGCTCGCCAAAGATCCACAGCTCTTCGGCAAGAATTCGGTGAAGTTGTTTTCGTTCCAACAGGGTTTCCTTGAAGTCGCCGAACAGCAGTGAGTCAAGAGAGCTGATGAAATCCAAACGGTCGACCACAGTTTTCGTGGCATTGATGACCGCTCCCAGATGTGTCCGGTTGAGGATCTTCGCCAAGTGATCTTGATGTTCCGGTGACAGTTCCAGGACTTGATGGAGAATTGTCTGCAGGCTGTCTGGGCTGCTCTCCAGAGCTTCACGGATAAGACGGAATGTAAGCTTTTTATTCTTCGGGTCAGTCTTGGGGAAGTTGGGGAGGTACTCATGAACTTTGACTGCACAGACGTCGAAGACTTCACGCTCGATCGAAGTCACCGGGTCCTGCTCGACAGCCTGATACGGATAGATGTCTTCCTCTTTCCATAATGCCACGAGGTCGTCAGCTCGGCTCGCTTCTCTGGCTCGAAAATGTTGGCGAAGGGCGTCCTTTGCTGAATTGACGATTCCAGCGACAACGGGATGCAATTGATCTTCAAAGGCGAAGGCTCCTTCATCCACGAGTTCGGGAATCGCATCACTCTTCAGATATGCCGTGAAGTGAAATCCCGGAGCCTTAATCCCGGGGGCACATTCCTCCAATGCAAATCCCTTGTCGTCACAGAAGTAAAGTGCCCGGTCTGTCGGCTTCTTCCATTCGATGATGGTCAGTTCCGCTCCAGCATCAGCACCATCTTTGTCGGTGACTGTTATCGAGTAGTCTTCGCAGTGATCTTCGACCGTTGCTGGATCAACACGAATGCCGTCGTAGGAAATCTCGATGCCCGGGTACTTCCGCAGGTAGAGGGCCAGACGTTTCGAGAGTTCTTCCGCCGCTTCCTCTGAGTTCATCAGGGAGGCGTAGTTGTTCGTGACGCCTGCCACAGTAACCTCGACCCCGGTACCTTTCCTCTGCACCTCTTTTGCATCACCAATACTGAACTTTTTCAGTGAAGACTTCTGGCCCTTAATCTCGAACTTTGAAACGTGTCCGTTCGACTTAAAGCGGCTGGCCCAGGTGACACTGGTTCCAATGCCAAAAGCACGAAAACGTCCCTTTCCAAACTTACCATGAGGGACCCGCCCCTTGGGCGTGAAGGTCATGTTCTTTTTCGCCGAGCCTCCCAGCGTACCGAACGCAACATCGCATTCATCTGGCTTGATGCCATTTCCGTTGTCTATGACTTTGATTCTGTCCAGCCCACCCAGTTTGTTCAGAAACAGCTTCACCTCAATCTTTGTGGCATCGGCGTCGAGTCCGTTCCAAATCAACTCCTCAATCGCAATGATCGGATTACGAACCTTGGCAATAGATTCAACGTGGTCTTGCTCGACCTTCAATTCCAACGTCTGCATCAAGTTTCCTTTCAGAGTTCGCCCTTGAAGGCACGTTGAACGAGGGAGTTGAAGAGTCCATCCATTTCGGACACCGACCGTGAAATTCGATTTCCGAGTTTTACAGCGTTTCGATACCGCTGTGTGAAATGCTCCTGTGCTTCAAGCGGGGGAATGATGGCCGGAAATTTTGCAAGCTCCGTGATCTGTAGATGTGGCATAGCCACCCCCTTGTCCATGGCGTTGATCTTCCGACGTACTTCGTGGCACGAGAGATAGCCGTACAGGAACTCTGACGTGACTCTACTTCGATTTGGCTGCACGACTGCAACCGACTGATTAATACAAATTGGTGAGCTGGATTCCAATATTGCACAGCGGCCTCGGATAGCACCATCCTTGATGATCAAGATGTCGCCGCGATTAGGCTTTGACTTCGCAGTGAGGGAGTCAAACTGGTCTCGTCGGGCGAAGTGTACATTGTCGAAATCAATGAATCCGTCACGTATGTTTTTACCAGTGATGATCGGAATGCCAGCTTCGATGTGGTCCATTGGGCACGTGAACCCGTACGTAATTCGATCTGTTAGATCTCCGAAAGGAACTGCATTGAACGTGGGGTGCTCAAGTAGCGGATTACCGAACAAATCAAAGAATATGGTCTTGATTAACTCATCGACCACAACTGCCTGCTGGCGTTTACGGCGGATGGCGTCGGCCTTGTCGAGGATGTCGGCGATCCGCTTCTGCTCCGACAGCGGCGGCAGCGGGATCTCAACACGCTTGACCACATCCATTGACAGGTTGTGTGCTGTCGTGCCTCGAACCGTCGACAGCAGCTGTGGCGAATACCACTTTAGGAAACGGGCCAGATACGCAGGGTAGAGCTGATCGGAGCATCGAAATGCCTTCATGTCTTGATTCAAGGTGACCGGCACTCGATTTATCGCCACTGGCAACGTGTGAGCGAGCACGCCAGAACGAATGCACACAAGAACGGCATCTGGTTCGACAAGTGAGGTCGAACTAGCAGCGATCGCATCTCTCGTGATGTGATCTACAGCATCATCGATGAACCATGACTTCATGTCTTTGGGGGTCACCCACGGAATATCGCCGGTGTAATACTCGGGAATCCGCTTGCTTGGTGTTCCACCGCCCGAGATCTTCACGACGGAATCGAGCGGTGCCGAACGCACTTTTTTGCCGTTGTGGTTCATCCGAGCATCGCCTCCAACTCTTTCAGATCGTTGGCGATTTCCTTTTCTAGTTCCTTCAGTCGCCTGAGAATCACCTTCGGTGGGTCGTAGTGAACTTCCTCGTGGACGATCTCCTTGTAGCGGTTGATGCTGAGGTCATAGCCGTTCTCTGCAATCTCCTCCTTCGGCACGACAAATGCCTTAGCCGTTCGGTCAGCGAACTGCTTCTTCTTTTTGCCGCTCAGGTATGTGGCCCACTGGTCTCGAACGTCCGGCAGGTCGTTCTCATCCACCGGATCTCGTTTGTCGTCCAGGCTGAAGCCATCTGCTTCGACATCGTA